>CAZLDP010000437.1:0-2974 GCA_964558145.1 uncultured Prolixibacteraceae bacterium
TCCTTGTATTCAGGAAACGGAATGTGAAAAAATGCCAGCGCGGGGAAGGGGTTACCTCCATTTTTCCGGGTAAACTGAGCGCTTTGTTTTCTGTACCAATTGATCTGGCTCTGGTCGATCCATTCGTAATCTCCTTTGTCGGTTATAGGCTTAAATCCCGAATGAGAATCCAGAAAATAGAGCAAAGCCGATGTTTTGGAGGATCCGGAGGATTGAATTTTAAGCAGGTAGTTTCCGCTTCCGGCAATTTTTTTAGGGCCTTTCACCGACAAACTGTAAGGTTTTTTTGCAAGCAGTTCCATAATTTGGTCCCCGGTAAGTTCCGCTTCAATGTCGTGGTTCCCCAGGACAACAGCCCACGGAACTTTTAAACCGGCAATGACATCCGAAAACTTCTCCCATGCTTTCCGGGTGTTTTCCGAAGTAACCACATCACCCGAAAACACAACCAAATCGGGTTTTTCTGCTACAATCATGTTCTTAATCATCACCAACGCACTGTCGGAGCGGTACGAATCGCCCCGGAAATGCACATCGGTAAACTGCATGATTCTGAATTTTTTGTCTGTATTGAATTTCAACACAGGAGTTTTGGAATAAGTATCCGTAACTGCGGTCATGCAGAGCAGAAAACATAACAGGGACAATAATTTTTTCATAAACAGTATACATTAGTTAATCTGAAACCGGGCTTTTAAGCGATAAGCTGATGTTTTTTGGTGTAAGAACGATACTCCCTGCAATGCCTTCCATTTTCTATTTTTTCGAATATGCTGAATTCTGTTGTTGTTCAAGCATGGGAATCTGCCAGTAATAGTCAGAATAGGGAGGTTGGATAGGCGCATATTTTGAGGGGTCTCTGTCGCCGATACCTATTGGTTTACGCATTGCAATCAGATACAAAAGACGGTCGGCATGTTCGCCCGCCAACTCTTTAATGCGTTCGTTTTCAATATCTAATTCCGTAATTGCAGAAGCAGAGATGTCGCCCAACCCGGCTCTTTTACGAACCACATTCAAATCTTCGGCTGCACCTGCTTTATCCCCTTCTTTTAAACGAAGGGTTGCGCGGGTTAAATACATTTCAGCCAAACGCAACATCGGCCGGTTTGAGCGTCGACCGCTGGTAAGCGCACGAAAGTGTTTGTCCTGCCAGATATGTGGCTTAGTTATGGGAGAATAACGTGTTTCGTATGTATTCTGATGTGCCCAATATTCAACAGGATTTGTTGTTACATTCCACGGATTAGCCTTATATTCTTCGAGTCTTATGTATGTTTGCTTATATCTTTTGTCGTTGGCTGCTGTCGGACCTACCGAAAGATCGTCGTTCATCCAGCCAATTTGTTTTGCAGCAGCATATGAAAGGGTAAAACATGCCCAGGCACAATGATTCCATCGTGTTCCCCGTCCGCCATTGGCCGTATAATTGTTTTTAGAGAAAATGGTTGGATTGCGATCAAATCTTGACGAGGTTGAGGAGAGCGCGATTTCCCAGATGATTTCACCACTGCTTCCTTCACCGGCAATTTTATCGAAAGCTGAAAGTGGTTCATCATTCAAGTTATACATGCCACTCTTGATCACATCGTCAATCTGTTTTTTCGCCTCTGCATATTTCCCCATATAGAAATAGATACGGCCCAGCATGGCCTGTGCTGCATATTTGTTCACGCGTGAACGCTGACTCAACTCTGAAGTCACATAAGAGGTGGGAAGCACTTCAATTGCATCTTTCAGGTCCTGGACAATAGAAGCATATACTTCTTCTACGGATCCAAGGGTTCCATTTTTAATATCCTCTGCTCCATTCACATAATCACGACGTAACACAAAATATTTTCCGGAATTATCTCCCCCCGGATTATACGGAGGCGCCCAGGTTCTGGCCAGGTACCAATACCCTACAGCCCGCATAAACAGCAATTCACCTTTGTACCGTTTAACGGTTTGGCGATCTGCTTCAGACATGTTCGGGAATACATCTCTCCCGGCTTCTTCTGCCTCCCTGATCAATTTTAAAGGAGCATTCGTCGCAGTTGAAATCAGGTAAAGATATCCGAATGCCATTTCCAATTCCTTCTCACCGCTCAAGACTGTATTCTTCCATTGACGGGTGTAGTATTCGTAGTAATAGCTTGCACCGGTTATCCCTTCAAGATACTGGCATATATCTGATTCTGCAAAGCCCCTTAACCCCAAGGCCCCAACCGGACTGCCCCAGGCACTGCCCATCAGTAAAAGATAGGGCTGTCTGACAGCAAGTTCGAGTTCCTGAACGGTTGTCCAGGGAAACTGGTTTGGTCTTTCTAGTTCAAAAAAACCATTGTTATCGCAGGAAACAATTAAAACCACGAGGCTTAATGCGATTATGTGTTTCATTATTTTTTTCATTGTCAAAGTTTTTAAAAGCTAACATTCAATCCAAACATAAAGATACGCGATGAAGGCAGAGAAGTAAATGAAGAATAACTTCCGCCGCTTTTCTGATCGATTTCGATTTCAGGATTATATCCTGAAAAATCAGTAAAGGTGAGCAAATTGTTTGCAACGGCATAAATACGAACGTTACCGATATTGTATTTATTTGTCAATTGCTTTGGTACTGTATAACCCAGGGTTATATTGCGGAGTTTCAAATAGTCACCCTTTTCAAGGTATTGTGAAGAAGGCGTATTGTTGTCGGAACCATAGCTTATACCTGTTGTGGTTGGATTTCCTTCATTGTCGTAGTTATAGAGATTTCCTGCCGTAATCATGGGCCAGTAGGTCTTGTCGCCGGGTTTGGTCCAACTCTTAGTCAATAATTGTCGGTTTGCGACCAACATTCCTTGATTCGGGGTCATTGAACTTTGCAAAAGCCGGTTATAAATATAGTTGCCTGTTACAAAGGAAAAAACCATTCCTAAATCAAAGTTTTTATATGTGAAGTTCATGTTTAATCCGCCTAAAATTTCAGGAACTGCTGATTTAC
>CAZLDP010000438.1:0-2952 GCA_964558145.1 uncultured Prolixibacteraceae bacterium
GTTGTAATTCCACATCAATGGAGGCATCCAGACCCTGTGACTCCACCTTGCCGACGTTGCCGCTGATAGCAGCTTCCAATCCGGCAGAACTCGGGAAGTTTTCACGGGTCATGTAGATCTTGTCACGCACATCCTTGAACACATCCATCTGAAGACGGATCATTTCGTTTTTCAAAAGGCTCAGCTCAATCCCTGCATTGTACTTGGTCGAAACTTCCCAGGTGATATTCGGGTTGGCATACCGCGAAACGGTATACCCGTTGTAGGCATTCATGAAGGTGTTACCCCAACGGTATCCACCGCCGCCCAGACTCACATCGGAGAGGAAGAAGAAACGGCCTTCGCGGCCTGCAATCGCATCGTTCCCTCCCTTACCCCAACTTAATTTCAGTTTCAGGGCGCTGATCGCATTCTTGTACGATTCAAAGAACTTCTCATTCGAGACAAGCCAACCGAAGGCAAGCGCCGGGAAGAATCCATACTGCTTACTGCCGGTGAATTTTTCGGATCCGTTGTAACCGTAGGAGAAATCAACGAAGTAACGGCTGTCGTAATCGTAAGTAAAACGGCCTGATATCCCCAAATTCTTTTCCGGAAGTGTATAATAAATAGAGGTACTGTTCCCGCCGGTCACCAAATTTTCCTGGGCTATACCCACCGTGGTGATCCCCACATTGTGCCTGTCGAATTTCCTTTCATAGTTCAGAATCCCTTCGTAGTAATACTGCCCGTTGGCGTCGCGGCCAGGGTTCACGTCACCCAGATAGGAACGTCCAGTAGTGGGATTTAACGCAAAAAGGGTATATTCTCCGGTGATCTGATTGAAATTTTCCAGGGCATAATAATAGGGTGAGTATTCGCGCCGGCTGGAATACTGGCTCCAACTGTTGGCCGAAGCCTTCAGGCTCAGCCGGAGGCCTTCGGTGATGAAACTCAGGTCCTGTTGCAGGGTGGCCTGCACGGTGATGTTGGTCTCATTGCGGTCTTCATACCCGCGCACCATACTGGCATAGGGATTCACCTTGGTGGCTCCCCCCACCAGCGTGCTCCCGAACAACACGTGCTCGGTAAACTCGTTGGCTGCATCGGGCAGGAAAGTGAACGGAAAATCGACCGGGTTTGAATTCATAATCTGCCGGTAAATGTTGGTGGCTGACTCAAAGGGACCGGTATAACGCTGGAAGCGACCGGTAATCCTGGTGTCGAGTTTGGTGGTCGGCGTCAGTTTAAAGATCACGTTGCTCCTCACATTGGTCCGGTTGATGTCGATGTTGTTGTTGAAGTTGTTCCTTTTGTCGACTTTCAGCAAACCGGTCTCATGTTCCATGGTGGTCGAAAGGAAGTAAGTAGCCACTTTCCCTCCTCCCTGGATGTTCAGGTTTCCTTTCTGGTTAACGGTCGACTTGTTAAACAGTGCCTCATACCAGTTCACATTTGGGTAAATCATCGGATATTCCCCCCGCATGGTGGCCTGGATTTTCTGTTCATCGTAATAAGCCCCAAGGGTTGGATTCCGGGTAATCTGCGCTTCGTTAAAAAGACGCATGTAGGTCACCCCATCGAGGAATTCCACATTCATGGTCGGTGTCGAAATGTTGACATCGCCGCGGAAGCTGATTTTGAGCGCACCCTCACGACCGGCTTTGGTCGCCACGGAGATAATACCGTTGGCGCTTCGGGCGCCGTACATGACCGTAGCCGAGGCATCCTTCATCACTGAGAAACTCTCAATGTCGTCGGGCTGCAGACGGGCCAGGTCGTTAGTGGTCGACTCAAAACCGTCAATCAAAATCAACGGGGAGGTCTTGTACCCGAAAGTGGTAACCCCGCGCACAAAGAACTGGGCATTGTCAGCCCCGGGCTCTCCCGTGGTCTGGTACGAAATCACACCGGCAATTTTACCAGCCAGCGCTGAGGTGAAATTGGAGGCGGGAACCCGTAATTCGTCCACCTTCACCGTCGAAATCGACGCCACCACGTTCTCCTTCTTCTGCCGGCCAAAAGCCACAACCGTAACCTCGTCAATGTCGGTGGTTTCCAACTGAAGAGTGATATCAAACTTGCGGTTGGTACCGACCTCCAGCGTAACCGTCTGATACCCTATAAAGGATACCTCCAGCACATCCGAGGGTTTGACATTGATCGTGAAGCTTCCGTCCACATCCGTAGTCACCCCGCGGGGAGTACCTTTCACAACAACAGTGGCTCCAGGCATAGGTCCGCCGTTCTCATCCTTGACAACACCGCTTACCGTCACATCCTGAGCCATTACCGACTGAATACCGGTCATCAGAACCAGTAAAAGCAGCACGGTTCTCAATTTGAGAGAAAATTTTCTCCCATCGTTTCGATTACATTGCATAGAAATGTTTGTGTTACATAAAAACTACTTTATTCATAAATAAGGCTTCTCATTTTATCTTGTGCGAATCCTTCCGACCACCATTCGCTCCTTCCAAAACAATCAAGCAGCAGATTCCTACTCCAAACCCTGTCTTCGCTGGTTACAGCCTATTTTACCCACAGACCCGGTTTTTCGCAGTCAATTTGGGCATTAAATTAAATTGACATATAATCTGATTTCTAATGTTTGAGGGGGAATGCAATAAATCACTCTCCCGGGGTTTTTCTGAAATATATCATGTTTAAATTCATTGTTTTAAAATTAGAATTAAGTTGTCAGGCTTAAATTACTCGGACAAAAATAGTTTTTTATCCCAGAATTGCAAACGTTTTAAATTACGTGTCATCTTTTTCTGATAATTTGAACATTAATTAAAAAATCATAGACCATCACCCGCCCAATGCAAATGCCCGATCTCAATGTAAAAAAAGCCCTTTTCCACAGCCAAATATCCCTTAATCAACACAAATTATAACTTTGCACCCGCTTCTAATGTTAAAGCCATAAATGATCAACATGTATTGTGAATATCAACACGTCTGTTTTTG
>CAZLDP010000439.1:0-2936 GCA_964558145.1 uncultured Prolixibacteraceae bacterium
TTAAAATGGTTTTCAATACTTTCACTGAACAATGGAGTGAGGATGAAGGATATAACCTTACCCGGGAGATGCTTGAAAAGAGCGGGAACAAAATTGATGCGATCATTGCGGGAAACGATGCCATTGCTTTAGGTTCTATCAAAGCATTGGAGGGCAAAGGATTAAGCGGTAAGGTGCTCGTGGCTGGAATGGATGCTGACCTGAGAAACCTGCAGGAACTGGTGAAGGGTTCCCAAACCTGTACCATTTTCAAGCCGATTCACAAAATGGCAGGCACGGCTGCTGAAATTGCAGTAAAGCTGGCAAAAGGGGAAGAGTGTGAACGGACATTCCAAACCACCAGCAACGGGGAAAAGCTGGTTCCATCCGTACTCGAAAATGGAGTGGTAGTTACCCGCGACAACCTGAAATTTACAGTGGTCTCCGAAGGATATCAGAAAGAGGAGGATATTTTCAAATAAAAATCGAATAAAGCCTCATGCAGAATTTTTATATTTGACGGTTTGATGCCGGAAAATATAAAAATTCTGTTTCATGAAAAAAATCACAATCTCGTTGCTTTCCGGGTTGTTGTGGGTTACATCCCTGACAGCCAGAGAAGGGATGTGGGTTCCCTCCCTGATGAAAAAATACAACCTTGAAGAGATGCAACGCATGGGGTTTCGTTTGTCGGCCGAGGATGTGTATGATGTGAACCATGCCAGCATGAAAGATGCGGTGGTCATTTTTGGCGGGGGATGCACGGGGGAGCTGATCTCCGGAGAGGGGCTTCTCATTACCAATCACCATTGTGGTTACGGACAGATTCAGCGGCACAGCACCCTGGAACACGATTATCTGACTCATGGATTCTGGGCGGCAAACAGGGAGGGAGAGCTTCCGTGTCCGGGACTGACAGTGAGTTTCCTGGAGTATATGGAAGATGTGACCGACAGGGTTCTGGAGGGTACCGAAATCCTTTCCGACGGGATCGCCAGGTCGAAAAAGATCGGGGAGAACAGTGCGGCCATCGAAATAAAAGCTGCCGGGGACGGAAAATTCAGAGCCCAGGTCAGACCCTTCTTTTATGGCAACCAATATTTTCTGCACGTGTATAAAGTGTATACCGATGTTAGACTGGTAGGAGCTCCTCCCTCCTCAATCGGGAAATTCGGTGGGGATACCGACAACTGGGTATGGCCCCGGCATACCGGCGACTTCTCTCTTTTTAGGATTTATGCAGGAAAGGACAATGAGCCCGCAGCATATTCCGCAGAAAATGTGCCGTTTAAGCCGGCCCGGTTTTTCCCTGTATCCCTGAGCGGAGTCAAACCGGGTGATTTTACTATGGTCTTCGGGTACCCCGGACGCACTACCCGGTTCCTTACCTCTGAAGCTGTAAGCCTGATCATGAACCAGCGTGATCCGGAACGGATCGCCATCCGCGATATTAAACTGGAAATCCTGAATGGTTTTATGAAGGATAATCCCCGTGTAAGGATCCAGTACGCAGCCAAATATGCAGGTGTCAGCAATGCATGGAAAAAGTGGCAGGGTGAGGTGCTCGGTCTTCAAAACTACAAAGCTTTGGAGAAGAAGAAGCAATTCGAAGAGGAGTTTAAAAATTGGGCGGTAAAGAACAACCTGTGGGAAGGCCATTATGAGAAACCTCTTGATGAACTGAAAGCATTGCAGGAAACCTATGCACCCGTGGCAAGGGCTGCCGATTATTACAGCGAAATTGTGACAGGCGGGGTGGAGGCTTTTACGCTGGCAAATTATGTCAGGCTGTTTCTGAGCCAGGTGGAACGGGAAGAGGCAGTATCAGATAATGCACGTCTTTCTATCAACCAGCAGGCAGCCGGTTTTTATAAAAATTTCCATCAGCCGGTTGACGAAGCCTTCTTTGTCAGGTTACTGCCTCTCCTGGCACGTGACCTTCGTCCGCAGGACCTTCCTGAAGGATTCTCAGCTTTGATGAAAAAAACCAATGAACGGAAGCTCGTGGAGAAAATCTACCGGAAGAGTCTCCTCACCGATTCGGTGCGTCTCAGAAAATTCCTGTTGGAGACCGATCCGGTACAATTGCGAAAAATTGAAAAAGATCCTCTAATGGCGCTTTTTCTTTCTTTGCGGAGACATTACGAATCGGAAATTCGGCCTCTGCAAATGAGGCTGGAGGCGAAAACTGAAGAAGGGATGAAGGAGTATGTGGCCGGAATTCTTCAGATGGAGGAGGGAACACCCCTTTACCCCGATGCCAATTCCACGCTTAGGGTTTCCTATGGCCGGGTCGAGGGATATGAACCCCGGAACGGCATTGCATACCGCCATTTTACCACCCTGAAAGGGATTATGGAAAAAGACAATCCCGACGTGTATGATTACGATGTCCCCGACAAGTTAAAAGCGCTGTATGAGGCCGGGGATTTTGGCCGTTATGGCCAGGACGGCCGGATGCCTGTCTGTTTTGTGGCATCCAACCATACTTCTGGGGGAAATTCGGGCAGTCCGGTGATCAACGGCAATGGCCACCTGGTCGGTATTAATTTTGACCGGTGCTGGGAAGGTACCATGAGCGACATCATGTACGATCCGTCGATCTGCCGGAATATATCACTCGATATCCGGTATGCCCTTTTTATCATTGATAAATTCGCCGGGGCAGGATATCTGCTCGACGAAATGACCCTTGTCAATTGAAGGTGATCCCTTGTTCAAAGGTTCAAAGGCTGCGCCGTTCAAAGGTTCAACAATGGTTCAATCATACCGAATACTGAACACTGAATACTGAACACTGAACACTGAATACTGAATACTGAATACTGATTACTGATTACCGATCACCGATTACCGATTACCGATTACCGTTTAATCCCTCGTCCCTTCGTTCTCTCAGTCTCTCAGTCTCTCAGTCTCTTCGTTCCCTTAGTCTCTTCTTCATTTTCTGTCGTCGC
>CAZLDP010000440.1:0-2906 GCA_964558145.1 uncultured Prolixibacteraceae bacterium
CTGCATGGTGGCCATTGCCAAGTTTTATTTAGGATTCACCGTGGAAGAGTCGTGCGGGAAATGTTCACCATGCCGGATCGGCAACAAGCGGCTTTACGAAATCCTTGAAAAAATTACCGAAGGGAAGGGAACTCCTGAAGATCTTGACCGGCTTTCCCAACTGAGCAATGTGATCAAGGATGCTTCACTGTGCGGACTGGGGCAGACCTCACCTAACCCGGTGTTATCCTCCCTGAAATACTTCAGGGATGAATACCTGGCCCACGTGAAGGAGCAGCACTGTCCTTCGGGGCGATGCAAGGCCCTGGTGAGATATACCGTGATTGAGGATAAATGTACCGGATGTACGCTCTGTTCCCGCAACTGTCCGGTAGGAGCCATCTCCGGAGAAAAGCGGGAAGTTCATTTCATCGACCAGTCGCTTTGTATCAAATGCGGGGTCTGTTTTGACAAGTGTAAATTCGGAGCCATCCTGGTATCGTAAACCTTAAAGATCAGAAATTATGGATATCATCAATATAACCATCGACAATAAACCGGTAGTGGTCCGCAAGGGCACTACCATACTCGAAGCAGCCAAAAGCATTGGGATTAAAATACCCACGCTTTGTCACATGAAACTCGAGGACCTGAATATCGAGAACAGACCGGGGGGATGCCGCATTTGTGTGGTGGAAGTCAAGGGGCGACGCAACCTTGCGCCTGCCTGTTGCACAGAGGCAATCGACGGCATGGAAATCAGCACCCACAGCATCAGGGCTATCAATGCTCGGCGTACGGTGATGGAGCTGATTCTCTCCGACCATCCCTCTGATTGTCTGGTGTGTGCCAAGTCGGGGAACTGTGAACTGCAGGACATGGCTCACCGTCTGGGAATCAGGGAAATACACTACAAGGGGCAACAATCGACCTATCGAGAAGACACCTCTCCGGCCATCATTCGTGAACTGAATAAATGCATTCTTTGCCGCCGTTGTGAGATGATGTGCAACGACGTGCAGACTGTGGGTGTTCTTTCGGCCATCAACAGGGGATTTGAGTCGGTGGTATCGCCGGCGTTTGAGATGAACCTCGATCATTCGGAGTGCACTTATTGCGGCCAGTGTGTGGCTGTATGTCCCACCGGCGCCTTAACAGAGGTGGACCATACCGGAGCAGTGGTACGCGCTCTTGCCGATCCTTCCAAGACCGTCATTGTTCAGACCGCCCCTGCGGTACGTGCCGCCTTAGGTGAGGAATTTGATATGGAACCGGGTTCGCTGGTCACGGGAAAAATGGCGGCTGCTCTGCGCCGTCTGGGTTTCGACTATGTTTTCGATACCGACTTCGGAGCTGACCTCACCATCATGGAGGAGGGCACCGAACTCCTTAACAGGCTGACACGCCATATCCAGGGCGATCCCACCGTCAAGCTTCCTATACTGACTTCCTGCTGTCCGGCTTGGGTCAAGTTCTTTGAACACCAATTCCCCGACATGAAGGAGATTCCTTCCACAGCACGTTCGCCCCAGCAGATGTTCGGATCGATCGCCAAGACTTATTTTGCCGAGAAATTGGGTATCCGGCGTGAAGACCTCATTGTGGTCTCCATCATGCCTTGTGTAGCCAAGAAATATGAACGCGGCAGGGATGAATTTTCCGTCAATGGTAATCCCGATGTCGATTTTGCCCTCACCACCCGTGAGTTAGCTTCCCTGATCAAGGTCTCCAATATCCAGTTCAGGCATCTTCCCAATGAGGAGTTCGACAACCCGCTCGGGGAGTCTACGGGCGCCGCGGTGATTTTCGGAACCACTGGCGGGGTTATTGAGGCGGCAGTGAGGTCGGCCTATGAAATTCACACGGGAAAGGAGCTGCCTAAAATTGATTTTGCGGAGCTCAGGGGAATGGAAGGACTGCGGAGCGCCACCATCGACTTCGACGGCCTGCCCATCCACATCGGAATTGCCCACGGGCTGAGGAATGCAAGAAAACTTCTGGAGGAGCTCCGTACGGGTAAAAGCCATTTTCATGCCATCGAAATCATGTCGTGTCCGGGAGGATGCATCGGGGGTGGCGGTCAGCCCTATCACCACGGGAACGTCGAGATTCTCAAGAAAAGGCAAATGGCCCTCTACCGTGAAGATAGCAATAAAACCATCAGGAAGTCACACGAAAATCCTTATATCATCCAATTGTATAAGGAATATCTAGGAAAACCTATGAGCGAACGGGCCCATCACCTGTTGCATACCGTTTACTTCGACCGTACGGTATAAGCAACCCTCCATGGAGATCAGGAGTCATTATTTAAAAAAACACAATTATGCCAAAAATAAAACTTTCAGATTCTGCAGTGAAGACCATTAAAGCGGTCTGCCAAAGTTTCGGTAACCGGGAGGGAGAACTGATCAATGTGCTGCACCAGGTACAGGATGAATTGGGATACCTTCCTGCTGAGGTTCAGGAGCTGGTTGCCCTTGAGCTGAACGTGTCGGTGGCCAAAGTGTATGGGGTAGTCACCTTCTACAGTTATTTCACCATGATTCCCAAGGGGGAACATCCCATTTCGATCTGTATAGGAACAGCCTGTTATGTAAGGGGCGCTGAACAGGTGCTCAACGAATTCAAACGGCAGTTGAAGGTGGAGGTAGGCCAGACCACCCCCGACGGGAAATTCTCCCTGAGTTGCCTCCGATGTGTGGGAGCCTGTGGACTTGCGCCGGTCATTATGGTAGGCGAAAAGGTGTACGGGCGTGTTGCTCCCCAACAGGTGAAGCAAATAATTGCTGAATACCAGGAAGGTTGTCCGGCTCACCAAGCTAAGTCAGCCTGACGTGTCATACCGGCCTCGCCGGAATTCAGCTCAAGACAACGCCTTGGGAAAATGGTTCGTTTTTCTCTTTCGTCGCCCTGAAAGGGCAGCT
>CAZLDP010000441.1:0-2905 GCA_964558145.1 uncultured Prolixibacteraceae bacterium
ACATCAGCCTTTTCGTTTCACTGGTTACGTTGTAGCGCAGGTCGTTAAATTCATACAAACGGTGATTGGCTGCCTCTGCAGTGTCAATAGCGGCTTTGCAGGCCTCCATGGCTATTTTCCATTTATTGGCATCGTAGATGTCGTTGAAAAGTTTTGTCCCTCTCGAATCAACTACACCGGCATAGGCTCCGTTGCCGTTGAAGAGCGGACTGGCTGCGGTGACGAGTGCTTCAGCTTTAATTGCCAGGGCAATGGGTTGTGTAATCCTTCCCAATTCACTCGATACATTATTAATTTCGAGGGGAAGGTCATTCATTGCCTCATCGATCAGGCTGACTATGTATGCGATGCATTCATCAAACGGTTCCCTGAAAATCTGGACTTCATTTGTTCCCGCAGAGATGGGTAAATTTTCACGGATCAGCGGAATGGGTCCGTACATCTTCAGCAAATAGTAATGGTAGAAAGCTTTCAGAAATTTAACCTCGGCAATCCATCTGCTTCGTTCGGCTTCATCCAGGTCTTTCCCTACACTGCCGATGCTTTCCAGAAAAATATTGCAATCCCTGATTGCCATGAAATAGTTCCTTCCTGCATTTCCGCCCTCCCAGCAATTAAACAGGGGACTTGATACATTCTGAAGGCTGAACTTGATGCGGTTGATATGGAAGGATCCGACACGGGCATCATATACAGGTTCCTCAGCGTGTATCCAGATTTCATCACTGCCCATGATGGCAGGATCGTTTCCCGGGCTTCCGAATTCAGGAAGGTAAGAATAGCAGGTAGTTAAAAACTTTTCAGCTCCCACCTTGTCGCGAAAAGCATATTCAATGGTGGCTACGTTGTCGGGAACGATATCCAGGTAATCGCAGGAACTGATAATACCTGTCAAACAGATGATAAATATGATCTTCTTCATTGATTTCCGATTTTAAAAAGAGATTTGCAATCCGATGTTATATACCCTTTGAATGGGATAACCCAAGCCATTCCCGGCCATTTCAGGATCCCAAAGATCAAAGCTACTCCAGGTCAACAGGTTCGTCCCGTTCAGGTAAAGGCGCAGGTTCGTTATTCCAGCCCTACGGGTTATTTCCGCCGGAATGGTATAGCCCATGTCGACCGATTTCAACCGGAGAAAAGAGCCATTACGCATAAACCACGTACTGGTCGGTGTGTTGTTTTCAACATGGACGGGGGATAATCTGGGCCACAAAGCGTAGATGTTGCGGTTTGATTCCGACCAGTAGTTGTCGGCGTACACCTGCAAAAGGGCATTTTTTGAGATTACATTGGCGTTATCGTCTGTATCGAGGAAGGGCGCCGTATCGTATGCGTTAATCCAGAATGATTCCCGCCCGAGTCCCTGGAAAAAGCAAGAAAAGTCGAATCCCTTGTATCCGGAAGAGACGCCAAAACCATAGATAATTTCAGGACTTGTCGGATAGCCAATGGGAACCCGGTCAAGCGTAGTAATGATTCCATCATTGTTGATGTCACGGTACTTAATGTCTCCCCCCATATAGGGACCAAAAGTTTGTGTTGGACTATTAAGTACTTCATATTCATCTACAAACAATCTTTCAGCCACATAGCCCCACTGCTGATTGATTTTTTGTCCCACGTGACTGAGCCAGGGAGTTTCCGAGTTGTCGACTTCTTCGTATTTCTCGTATTGTGCTGTGGCATAAGTAAAATTTCCCCTGGCTGTGATCCAGGATCCATTTCTGAAGGATTGGTTATAGTCGAGCGATAGGTCGATGCCCCTGCCGGAGGCTTCTCCCAGATTGGCCTGTGGTGTAGCATGCAATCCCATGGTGGAAGGGATGTATGCACGGTTCATCAGGATATTTAACCGTCGTTCGTGGTAAACATCAACCAGAAAATCCAGTTTGTTGAATAACCCGATTTCCATTCCGATATTGAGTTTTTTTGATGTTTCCCAGGTTATGTGTTCGTTGGCATACCGTGAAATGTCGACTCCGTTATTCCTGTAACCGAAATCTTCCCCAAAAGGATAGGATCGGCCTGATGAATTCATGTTTACCTCTGAAAGATAAAAGAAACGGTCGCCCGCATCACCAATCGCATCATTTCCAACTAGTCCGTAAGTTCCTTTTAATTTAATTTTGGAAAGTACATTTTTGAAATCATCACTCCAGAAATCTTCATTGGTAATCAACCAGGCCACTCCTGCTGAAGGGAAAAAACCGAAACGGTACTTTTGAGCGAAACGTTCCGATCCGTTGTATCCAAAATTCAATTCGGTGAAATAGCGGTCGTCGTACGCATAGGTAAACCTTCCGGAAACTCCCATGTTTCTGGAAGGCAATGATAAAATAAGACTTCCGGCATTAGCAAGTTTTTCCTCCCTGATCGTACCTACAAGGAGACCACTGATCCCGTGTAACTTGCTGAATGTCCGGTCATAGTTTACTGCGGCCTCTCCATAAATGGTGGAGCTGATTTGTTTGGTACCTTCATTATAGGTCAGATAGTCGGTTCCACTGGTCGGATTAATGTTGACCAGCGAATAGGTGTTTTTGTATTTGTCGAAACTCCCGATATTATAATAAAAGGGATTATAATACCGCTGAACATCAAAGAATGAGTATCTGTTGATGTTGAATAAGCCTCTCAGACTAAGTCCCTCGGTGACGAAATCGAGTTTTTGTCTGAGTTCGAATTGTGCCAGCATTACCGATTTGGAATACTCCTTGTACCCTTTGACCATATCCGCATAAGGATTGATGTACTGACCCTTGTCGTAATTCCCGAACATGATGTGGTGAACATAGGAGTATTCTTCGGAAGCGGGATAATAGGGCGGGAAATTCACCGGATCGCTCCTCATTACCCGCTGATAAAGCTGTGATCCGCTGTATATCGGGCCGTTGTATTC
>CAZLDP010000442.1:0-2903 GCA_964558145.1 uncultured Prolixibacteraceae bacterium
GTGATGGAATGGCCCAATGGCTTGAATTCGGTTGTGATGGAGTACAACAGTTTGACCTATAAATATACCGATAAGGACAACGTGGTAAGGACAGGTAAGGTGACAACCCCCCGGTTCTACTGCGGTAACCTGGCTTCGGGCAAGGAATTGACGATCGACATCGATTACAAGGTGATCCCGATCCTGAACGATGGAACAAAAATCCTGGATACGGTGATTGTTTCCAAGTCCATGAAGATCAATATCCCTACACCCAACACCACGTTTTCTCCTTCGGAAACATCCATCCTGTTGGCCAACAAGATCACCACTTTTACAGCTCTTGCTGTTCAACCGATCAGAAAGCTGGTTTATCCGCTGCACACCCCGAATTTTTCGGACCTTTTCTATTTCCCGAATTTAGACTCGCTTGACCTGACCGGTGAGGGATTGCAGAATATCCTGCCTACGGTAACTTTTGACCGGAACGGGAAGAAGTCCACTGCAGGGGGTGGTTCCTGGCAACCCTACATGCTCAGGGTGGAAAAACCTGCCGATATTAGAATCTCCAGTATTGCCTCACTCCGCGATATTCTTGAATCGGGACAGCTTAAGTACGTCAGATATATTCCCAATTCGATGGGATTAGACGACCTTCTTGCTCCTTACGTAGCCTCAGGGGTGGTTAAACTGGTACAGGACAACGATCCTATTTACCCCGACGAAGTGTATATACATCCTCAATTCTATGTCAACGGAAAAGTGGTGGACAACAACTGGGAAATGTATGGTTACTATTCAGGTGATTTCCTGCCGCGTCCGGGCTATTCCGATATTGGAAAATTCGATCCCCATAATGAAACGGTGAACGGGCAACCGATTGATCTCCATCTGGAGCAGTTGATCCAGAACGACGGGAAAAATATTTACAAGTGCGTGATACGGATGCGCAGCGCTTCCATGTCGTTTAACCTGCCGGTTGAATACCGCTTTGACAGCCAGCGGTACAAAAAGCTGCGCTTCAAAATGTTCTGCGGATCGGATCCATCGATTATGGCCGGAAGCAATAATGTCTACCTGCAGCCTTGGATCAGACCCATGAATTATATGTGGAACTTTGGGAATCAGAGTGTATATGGCCAGCAGAACTGGGATGTATCCATACCTCAGTCGAACTGGATTCAGACAGCCCAGATCCAGAATGAGTGGAGGGAGTACGTGATTGACATGACCGCCAACGATGGTGGACCTACTTCCAACCGCCGCAACCGGGCCCTTGTGATGAACATTGGTCATGAACCGGCATCATTCTCCTACAATGCCAGCAAACAGGTCGTACTTTACCTGGCAGATATCAGGTTTACCAAAAATTAACCGAAATAGCTATTCGATACATTCAGGGGTGGTGACAAGGGTTGCCGCCCCTGATTTTTTTATCGCCGCATGAATTTTTTTTTGGCAATGAACAGATGTAACAATCTTTTTCTAAATTTGAGGAAAAAAGGGAAAAACTGTTCGTTAATCGAGTGTAGAGGTAATGAAGAAAATATTACTGCTTGTCGATTATTCCAGCGAATTCAGCAGGCGCATCCTGTTGGGATTGATCCAGTACTCCAATGAACATGGTCCGTGGATTTTTTACCGGTTGCCCTCCTACTATAAAACGATATACGGGAACGAAGGGGTGGTTCAATGGGCCAATGAGTGGAAAGCCGATGCCATTATCGCAAGCTGGGATCATGAGGGTTCCAACCTGCTGGCTACGCTGGGCATTCCGGTCCTCCTCCAGAATTACAGGGAACGAAGTCCCTATTTCTCCAACCTGACGGGCGACTATGTTGGAACAGGCGCTATGGCTGCCCGTTTTTTTCTCAAGCGGCGCTTTCATAACCTGGCTTTTTATGGGAACAAAGGGGTGGTATGGTCCCGCGAAAGGGCGGAAGGATTCCGTGCGGAAGTGGAAAAGGCAGGGGCAAATTATTTCTATTTCGAGAGCGAAAGCCTCAACGGGGATGAGTGGAGCTCAAGTCATGTTCAGCTTGAAGAGTGGCTGGTTTCCCTTCCCAAACCTGTGGGCCTGTTCGCCTGCGACGACAACTTTGCCCTTCAGGTGTCGACCCTTTGCAAAATCAACAATATTCCGATTCCACACGATATCTCTTTGCTGGGGGTCGACAACGACGAGCTGATCTGTAACCTCTCCGATCCACCGATATCTTCCATCGTTCTCGATGTGGAGAAAGGAGGATATGAAGCTGGCCGGCTGATCGATCAAATGATCAGCAAGGAACGGAGCGAGCCTTCCGATATCATTGTATTACCCGCCCGCTTTGAACTCAGGCAGTCGACCGAGCGTTACGATATATCAAATGAGTATATCCTGAAAGTGGTGCGCTATATCAACGACCATTTTACCGGCGACATCACCATTGAAGCATTGACCCGGATGGTGCCCCTTTCAAGAAGAAGTCTTGAAATCAAATTCAAGGAGGAGATGAATACCTCAATTTACCAGTTTATTCTCCAGTGCAGGATTGAATGCCTGGCCGACTTGCTGGTGACTACCGACCAACCGCTCCTGGACTTAGCCATACAGGCGGGTTTTAACGACAGCAAAAACATCTCAAGAATATTCAAGAAACAGAAAGGATTTTCTCCGATTGTGTACCGGCAGAAATTTAAGTATGTGGATGTATCCAACGATTTTTGAAGAAGGTGGTTCGTTTTTGAAGCTACCTATGAATTTCTTGATTAACATTTAAACAGACAGTGAAAAGTAACAAGCCCCTTTATACTCTACCGATGCACTTTCTGTAGCTACAAAAAATGAGGGCTTCATTTCTGAAGCCCCTTCAACGCTGTTTTCTTGTTGTGGTGCCACCGGGAATCGAACCAGGGACACACGGATTTTCAGTCCGTTGCTC
>CAZLDP010000443.1:0-2882 GCA_964558145.1 uncultured Prolixibacteraceae bacterium
GACAAGCATTGTAAATACTGTCCGAAACTAAAAGTGCATTTCCCCTGCCATTTTGTAAACGCTCACGGGTTTCCATATCGAGCAGAATATCGGCAACAATCTTTTGTAAACGCCCAACTGAGCTGAATACCTTTTTCAGGGTTCCCCATTTTTGTTTTAGTTCTATTTTTGCAAAGTCGGTTAGGCCTTTGGTTTTTGTTTCAAACCATGTATCAATTTTATCCAGCGAGCTGATTTTCTGTTCAATATCTCGGGCTTCGTAACGTAAATCAAGAACAACACCGTCCTTAACCGCTTCATCGAATTTGTATGTATGAATGTATTTACCAAAAACCTCAATGCTTTTTCGTTTATCCTTTTTCATTAAAGGCGTGCCTGTAAAACCGATGAAAATAGCTCTCTCACCCAATAACTGTTTCATAGCTTTATGAAGGTCGCCACTCTGAGAACGGTGACACTCATCTACAAACACATAAAAATCCCCTTTGGGTGAAAAATTCTTCGGCAGACTGTTTTTCAGCTCGGTCAGATAACTATCGTAATCGGCTTCCTCTTTGTTGCCAAATTTATGAATGAGTGAACATAAAAGCCATGGTTCGGTGTCGTTGAGTTTATCAATGAGTATTGCACCACCACTTTTTCCGTTACGGGGTTTACATCTGTAAATATCTTCGCTTACGCCTTTGTAAACTTTTTCAATTTGTTTGTCGAGTTCGTCACGGTCGGTTACAATTAAAACACGGGCATTGGGGTTGTATTCTTTAATCCATTTGGTAAGCCAAACCATGGTTAAACTTTTTCCGCTTCCCTGCGTGTGCCAGATAATACCGCCCTCTTTGTTGCGAAGGCTTTCCTGAGCAGCTTTAATTCCGAAATACTGGTTTGGTCGGCAAAATTTCTTTTGTCCCCGGTCGAAGACCACAAAATCGTGGATTATTTCAATTAAACGCTCCTTGTTGAGCATTTCAATGATGTTTTTATCCAAGAGGTTTTCAGCTTTAGCTGCCTGTTCCCGAATGGATTTTGTGAGTTCGAGTAAATACGAATCGTTTGGATTGAACTCTTCGCTAACTTCTTTCCATTTTTGATAATACTTTTCTGATGTGTCGATACCTGCATAACGCAAACCTTCCACATCCTGACCAGCCATAACCAATTGAATGGTTGTAAAAAAGGGCTTAATGAAAATATGCTTTTGGTTATCATTACTTTGGCGAATTCCTTCGGAAACTGAAACCGTACTGCGTTTTAATTCTAACACACCTAAAGCAATTCCATTTACATAAATAACAATGTCGGGGCGTTTATTGTGAACGCCTTTTATAGTAACTTCTTCGGCAATAGCAAAGTCGTTTTCAAGTGGATTTTCCCAGTCAATAAGAAAGACGGTCTCTTTATTTTCGCCAGCTTCCTCCTTTATTTTAATTCCATAACGAAGCAATGAATAAACTTCTTTATTTGCTTGGTAGAGGTCGTCATTAGAGCTTATATTAACCGCTTTGGAAAATTCATATAGAGCTTTGCTGATTTGGTTTTTTGTATATCCCTTTTTTGTAAGAAAAGCCTTTAGTAATGCCTCATCCACATTGCTGTTGTTTTCTTCTTTTTCGAGATTCCCCAAATAGCGATATTTCAGTTCGTTCTGAAATAGTTTTATCACACGGTTTTGAGCTATTCGTTCTCTATTGCCGACTTTGCTCATATTAATCTAATTTTCCCAGTTAATAAATTTTGCATCATACCTATTTTTATCTTACGGTATTTATCCAGTTTGGCTTCCAGTGCCTCTATTTCGGCATCCATATCGGAAAGGATGGTGGCGATTGCATTTTGTTTTTCAATACTTGGAAATTCAGCATCAATATCTGCCAAGTCTTTGCCGTATAAATGATGTATTGTAATACCTTTTGTAATTTGAGCTATATTGTTTCGCCTAATTGTATTTAAAAAATAAGTTAAAAAAATTGGGTTGTAGTCATAATTTGATTTTCTTAAAATAACTATATCTCCTCCAAGCAATACATTATTCTTTAAAATAGTGGATGCCTTAGCAAGATCAATTCCTGTAGTAGTCGTTGAACCCGGATAAAGTATATCACCTTTTTGGGAAGGAATACTTTCAAAAGTATTTGTTTTACTTACAATATTTGAAATCACTTCTCGATATGTTGTAAAAAGTTCTCCATATAGGACACATTCATACTTGCCGCTTTCCAACACTTGACTCTTTGATATTCCTTTACCTTTAAAAATTTCACAAACCTCCCCCAACTTTTTCACCTCCCAATCCTCTTTTGGTTTTAGCAATTGCTGCATTGCTCCTTGTTTTATATCTCTTTTTTTTGCAATGAGTTTTTCAAGGCTATCTATCAGTGCATCGGTGTCGCTTAGGGCAGTGGCTATGGCGGTTTGTTCGGCTTCTTCTTTAGGTAAAGGTATTGAGATGTTACCTAATTGTGTTGAATTAATGTGCACAACAGCATCACCTTGTCCTCTACTTGCTTTTTGTTTCTGAATAAAAGCCGCATTTAACAAATAACCCAAATACAATGAATTTGTATTTTCTGGTGATAAAATAACAATGTCTCCGCCAGCGAAGGCTTCAAAATCATCAATAAAAGCAACACTTTTTCCAATATCTTCTTTTGTCTCACCAGAACCAGCAAAAAGTATGTCACCGCTTTTCAATTTCTTTGCTGATTCTGAAACGTCTTTTGAAATATAGGAATAGAATTGTTTGATATAGTCGTTATGTCTTGTATATAATTCACCATAGTGAACACAAGGGATATTTCCGCTTAATGCTTCATCTTTTTTTATTCCTGAACCCTTCGAAAATTTACCGATTTCAGAAAGTCTTTTCACTTCCCAATCTTCAGGAA
>CAZLDP010000444.1:0-2878 GCA_964558145.1 uncultured Prolixibacteraceae bacterium
TCGCTTTTTCTTCTTGGCGGAGGGAAATAAGACGTTGTTGAGGATCAGCCGGTAGCCTGGAGAGGTAGGGTAGAGGCTGAGGTCGGTGGCCGGGTCGCCCACCAGGTGACGGTAATCTTCGGGGTCGTGACCCCCGTAAAAGGTCCAGAAGCCCTTACCCAATTCTCCATGGATATAACGGGCTTCGCCTGCTGTTTTGTTTTCTCCCATGACCACTACCTCCGGTTTTATCAGTTCCTTTTTGAAGGCGGTGGTCTGCCCCATGAACCCTTTGATCAGGTTGTTGTGGTTCTGGCAGAGCATGGTGGGGATGGGATCCCACTTGGCGGAGAATTCGAATAGGGTGAAATAGTCGTTTTCGCGGATCACCTTCCGGCTTTCGGTGACGTCGATATCCGAAAACTCATACTCATAGGGATTGGTGACCAGTTGGAAGTTGCGGAAGGCAAAGGTGTGCGTGTAATCGAGTTTGTTGTTCATCTCCTTATCGGCCGGGTCTCCGTCGAACATGGATTCGCAGATGTCAATCCCTGCCGAGGAGAGGGCAATGTCGTACGTGTCGGTGGCTGCGCACATGGCAAAGAGGAAGCCTCCGTTGAGGACATATTGGCGAATTTCCTGAGCCACCGCCGATTTCATCTCCGACACTTTAAGAAAGCCCAGTTTCCTGGCCAACTCCTGGTTTATTTGCACATCCTGCTGATACCAGGGCATATGCTGATGGGTACGCCAAAATTTCCCAAACTGGCCGGTGAAATCCTCATGATGTAGATGGAGCCAGTCGTATTCCGAAAGTTTCCCGCTGACCACCTCTTCGTCGTACACCACATCATAGGGGATTTCGGCATAGGTAAGCACCAGGGTGACGGCATCGTCCCACGGTTGCTTGTTGGGCGGCGAATAGACGGCGATGCGGGGCGCTTTCTGCATGCTGACGGCATCTTGATTCACATCGGCAGAGGCGATTTCCCGGAGGATACCATCCCCGTGAGAATCCCCCAGGGTCTCGGAAGTCACCCCCCTGATCACGCATTCGGCTTGCAGTTCCTGGAACCAGGGAATCATAAAACTCCCGCCCTGGTAATTGAGCAGCCATTTCACCTCCACATCCCTTTCAAGGGCCCAGAATGCGATTCCGTAGGCTTTGAGATGATTTTTCTGGGATTCATCCATTGGAATCAGAAGCCAGGTTGCCTGAACATGCTCTGAAAAGAGCAGAAACAGATAGAGAAACAGGTATTTAATTGTTGCCGGCATGGTTGTCAATGTGGTCAATTACGAGTCAATACAGATCGGGACCTTCTGCCCGGTAGTTTCTTTCCATGGAATAATCGGCTTCTTCGTTCATCTTGGAGGCAAAGGTCTGCCCCCCCGCACCGAAGGTATTGGCGACATGGGTTTCCATGTCGGAGAATTTAGCCAGTTCCTTACGGAAGGCGAGGTGGACAACGCCGGTTGCTCCGTTCCGGTGTTTGGCGATGATGATTTCCGCCACCCCCTTGGTGGAGTTCTGGTTATCGTCTTCGGTGATCCCGTAATACTCGGGACGGTGGATGAAAATGACAATGTCGGCATCCTGTTCAATAGCTCCCGATTCACGAAGGTCAGAGAGCTGCGGCCGTTTCCCTTCGCGCGACTCTACCGAGCGGTTAAGCTGCGATAGGGCAATGATGGGGATGTCGAGTTCTTTGGCGATGGCTTTAAGCGACCGGGAGATGGTGCTGACTTCCTGTTCACGGCTGCCCCGGTTGTCGATGCCGGCAGTCATCAGTTGGAGGTAATCGACGATGACACCCTGGATGTTATGCTGCATCTTCAGCCGACGGCATTTGGCCCTCAGTTCGAAGATGGAGAGGGCAGGGGTATCGTCGATGAAGAGGGGCGAGGCCGACAGTTTGGCAATTTTGCTGTGGAGGAGTATCCATTCCCAGTCATCCATTTTGCCACTCTTGATTTTCTGGGACCCCAGCTCCGTTTCGGAGGTAATCAGCCGGTTTACAAGCTGAAGTCCCGACATTTCGAGGGAGAAAATTGCCACGGGTCGGTTGTGGTCCACGGCCATGTTCCGGGCCATGGAGAGTACGAAAGCGGTTTTCCCCATCGAAGGACGGGCTGCAATGACGATCAGGTCGGTTTTTTGCCATCCAAGGGTGATGCGGTCGAGAGCGGTGAAGCCCGACGGTAACCCGTGCAATCCATCTTCCCGGTTCTTGGCCTCCTCGATCAAATCAAGGGCAGCCTTCAACACAGGCCGGATGGGCATTGTCTCCTTCTTAATATTGCCTTCAGCCACTTTAAAGAGGGAGGACTCAGAAAAATCGATGAGGTCGTCCAGATCGATCGTGTCGTCGTAGGCCTTGCCCTGGATTTCGGATGAGACCCGGATCAACTCACGCTGGATGAATTTCTGGGCGATGATGCGGGCGTGGAATTCGATATGGGCAGCCGATGCAACCCTTCTGGTAAGCTGGGTGATAAAGGCAGGCCCCCCAACAATATCCAGCTCATTGCGGTCTTTCAACTCCTGGGTCACCATCAGCAGGTCGATTGGCTTCTCCTTCAATGACAACGATTTGATGGCTTCAAAAATCTTCCGGTGTTCCTCCTTGTAGAAACTTGGGGTGTCGATGATGTCGGCTACGGTCACATAGGCATCTCGTTCCAGCATGAGGGCTCCCAGCACAGCTTCCTCCACTTCAATAGCCTGCGGAGGTACCTTGCCGTACTGCGCGTTAATTTGGTCGATGGTTAATCCTGTCCTTTGGTTATTCTCTTTTTTTGCCATTTAACCCGTTATTTGTGGTGTTGATAAGTTAATAAACTCCCGCATGGCGTTCAAAGTACGCAAAAAAGATGAGTTTTCTGCGCTCTTTGCCTC
>CAZLDP010000445.1:0-2877 GCA_964558145.1 uncultured Prolixibacteraceae bacterium
TAAATATAGTGAAACTCACAAAACAAAAAGGAGGCTTAATGCCTCCCTTTTCATACGTGGGTATGATTATTTCGTTCTTCGATAATCACGGAAGTGTCAAGTGCAATCATCAGCTCTTCATTGGTGGGAACCACCATCACTCTTACTCGGGAGTCGGGAGTACTGATTTCTCCTTCTTTTCTGAAGCCCGGGTTTTTCTGGCCATCAAGTTCAATGCCCATAAATTCCAGGCCGCTTACCGATCCTGCTCTGACCTCGCTGTCGTTCTCGCCGATTCCTCCGGTAAACACCAGAATATCGATGCCTCCCATGGCGGCAGCATACGATCCAATGTATTTCTTTACCCTGTAATTGTACATTTCCAGGGCCAGGATAGCCCTTTCATTGCCATTCTGAGCTGCCTGTTCAATTTCCCGCATATCAGACGATACTCCAGTGAGACCGATCATCCCACTGTGCTTGTTAAAAAGGGAGTTGGCAGAACGAAGCCCCAGTTCCTCTTTTTCCATGATATAGGTTACAACCCCGATATCCAAATCACCTGCACGGGTTCCCATTATTAATCCTTCGATCGGGGTGAATCCCATGGAAGTATCCATTGACTTCCCGTATTTTACAGCAGCAATGGAAGCTCCGTTCCCCAGGTGACAGGTAATAATTTTCTGGGTGGCGATATCCCGGCCAAGCAACTCACATACCCTCTGGCTCACATAACGGTGACTTGTTCCGTGGAACCCGTATCTTCGGATGGCATGTTTCTTATACAGGATGTAAGGAATACCGTACATGTAGGCAAAGGGTTCCATCGTCTGGTGAAAAGCGGTGTCGAAAACGCCGACCTGGGGGATACCAGGAATCAATTCTTCCATGGCATAAATACCCTTGAGATTCGGTGGATTGTGAAGGGGAGCCAATCCCACATTCTTTTCCAATACTTCTTTTACTTCATCATCGATAAATACACTCGATTTGAACCTCTCACCTCCATGGACCACCCGGTGACCCACAGCGTCCAATTCGTCAAGACTCTTCAGACATCCATGCTTCCCGCTGGTAAGCACACCCAGGATATATTCAATACCGACCTTATGATCGATGATTTCTCCTTCGAAAAGGATTTCCTGGCCGTCTTCACGGGTATGTTTGAGAAACGATCCCTTCATTCCCAGCTTTTCAATTCCGCCTTTGGATATCATACGCCTGACAGCCATGTCGAACAGTTGGTATTTGATGGAACTGCTTCCGCAGTTTAACACTAAAACTTTCATTGACAACAATTTATTGGTTAACAAGGTTTGGTTTTGGTAATGATCTTGATCCCGTTTTCATCGTATTGATAAAATCCCCGGCCTACCGACATGCCAAAATGTTTTGCCCTGACCAGTTTCTTGATCAGAGGGGAAGGTTTAAACTTGACATCCCCGAATTCGCTGTAAATATTCTCCATCCATCTGACGACCTTGTCGAGTCCGATTTTGTCGGCCACCTCAAAGAGTCCCAGGCGCATGCCAAAACCTACCCGCATGGTTAAATCAATATCTTCCATGGAACTAACCCCTTCCATCATGATTTGGCATGCCTCGTTCAAAGCTACCGCAAAAAGACGGATGCTGATCAGTCCTGCTGACTCCTCCACCTGCACGATCGAGCGGTTGATGAGTTTTACAAATTTGCAGACCTTTTGATAGCTCTCCTCGGAAGTATATAACCCCTTGACCACTTCCACGATGCGGGCTTCGGGTGAGCTGACAAGAAAATGGAGACTGATGCAACGGTCCTTGTACTCCATATCGGAAGCCAATTCGGTGATAATCGCAGTGGTGGAATTGGTTGCGATGATACAGTTGCGATCCACAACCGACTCGATTCTCCTGAAAATTTCCTTGCGCTCCTTGATTTTCAAGCCACGGTCGACCGGCCGGATGGCTTCAATGACGAAGTCACAACCTTTCAGCAGGTTATAGTCGGTGGTTCCCTGTATTCTGCTCAGGTTAGCCCGTTTTTCACTTACAGTGAGTCCCCAGTGTTCGATGTGATGGTCCATCATCCGGGTAATTCCTCTAAATGCATCATCGATTTTTTCCTGGGAAACTTCAATGTAGACCACTTCCAGTCCGTAATAACTGGCCACCCTGGCCAGATTTTGCCCTACCAGTCCGCAACCGATAATACCTATCTTTGAGAAGAGGGCGTTGGATTTTCTCTTTTTGCTGAGCCCAAAATCCTCAATGGGCTCTCTGATGATTTCACTGGCCATACAGATAAAAATTAAAAAGTAACGGCTGACTGGTTGGCAGTAATCGCCACCATATTGACAATATCAGTAACGGAGCATCCCCTGGAAAGATCGTTGATTGGCGCGGCCATTCCCTGAAGAATGGGTCCGATGGCTTCGGCTTTGGCCAGCCGCTGCACCAGCTTATAACCAATGTTGCCCGATTCCAGGGTGGGAAAAACCAAGACGTTGGCCCTGCCTGCCACTTCGCTGCCAGGAGCTTTCAACCTGGCGACCTCCTCCACCAGCGCAGCATCCACCTGAAGCTCTCCGTCAATTTTGAGATTCGGATCCAG
The DNA here is from genome assembly GCA_964558145.1 of uncultured Prolixibacteraceae bacterium. Taxonomy (GTDB): domain Bacteria; phylum Bacteroidota; class Bacteroidia; order Bacteroidales; family Prolixibacteraceae; genus UBA1413. Next base: position 2,572 of record CAZLDP010000445.1, read on the forward strand.
TTCCTTTGCTTTTCGTGTGGCATTGACCACCTTGTCGGCCATCAGGTGCGATGCACTTCCCTTGGTGGAGAAACTGAGCATGGCTACCCGCGGTTCGAGTCCAACGATAGCCCTTGCTGTGCCGGCAGTGGTCACCGCAATCTCAGCAAGCTGGTTTTCATCGGGATCGGGAAGTACGGCGCAATCGGCAAAAACCAAAATTCCTTCATGGCCTATGTGGCTGTCATTGATGAACATCAGGAATGCTCCCGACACTACGCTCACCCCCGGGGCTGTTTTTACATACTGAAAGGCAGGCCTTAAAAC
>CAZLDP010000446.1:0-2876 GCA_964558145.1 uncultured Prolixibacteraceae bacterium
GAGTCCGGCCACTACAGGGCACGACTTGGAAGAACTCTTTTCGGAGTTCGGTGAAGTAGTTTCCGCAAAAGTCATTATGGACAAGGAAACGGGGAACTCAAAAGGCTACGGATTCGTTGAAATGAAAAATGATGACGAAGCCAGGTCTGCCATTATTGCTTTAAACGACACAGAAGTGGACGGCAGGAAGATTGTTGTAAAAGAAGCAAGGCCAAAGGAAGAACACAATGGGCCACGCAAGAGTTTTCAGCGGAGGAATGACCCTGCACCCCGGAGGGGGGATTATGGAACCAGACGATAGTGAGATGCATCGGAAAAGGGTCCTGATGGACTCTTTTTCATTTTAGTGCAGGCGATGGTCGCATTTCCCGAACACCTTCACTCTTGACTGCATATTCAAACCCAGAGAGGATTGAAAAAGCACCATAGGTTCCGTTTACATCCAAGGCCAGAAACCTACCTAGTGCCCAGGTGGAAAGTACCACTGGATTTGTGTCTCCTTGTTTCAGATCATCCGCCAAAGCCGCACTCCCTATCAGGGAAAACGCGCCGGCCAACGACAGGGAAAGCGCAAAAAACTCACGCCTTGAATACATCGTACAAGATCTAAAATGCAATTCAAAATGTGTTATCACTCACCATATATGGGGCATCAATCCGGCTTAAAAGGGTCACAGGAGTGAAACAACACCAAGTGATCACGGCATCAGAGGTCAAGGAGCAAATCAAAGGGATCCTTGCCATTGAAGATCATTTTTGAGGGATCCTCAATCATCTCTTTCACCCTGACCAGGAAACCCACCGAATCTTTCCCGTCGATTATTCGGTGGTCGTACGAAAGGGCAATGTACATCATAGGCCGGATTTCCACTTTCCCCGCCACGGCCACAGGCCGCTCCACAATATTGTGCATCCCGAGGATAGCCGACTGAGGCGGATTGAGAATAGGCGTAGAAAGCAGCGATCCGAAAACACCCCCATTGGTGATGGTAAAGGTACCCCCTGTAAGTTCAGCCACACTGATTTTCTTGTTTCGCGCTTTTGCAGCCAGATCCTTGATCTCCTGTTCAATTTGTGCAAGGGACTTGCTTTCGGCATTCCGCACAACAGGAACCATCAATCCCTTTGGGGTTTGAACAGCAATGCCCACATCCACATAGGCCGGTGTGACCAGTTCGTCTCCTTCAATCATGAAATTGACCGAAGGGTGATAATCAACTGCCAGAGCAACCGCCTTTGTAAAAAAAGAGATAAATCCAAGTTTAAACCCATGTTTTTCAGAGAATTTCTGCTGATACCTACTCCGGATTTCGAGAATACGACTCATGTCCACCTCATTGAATGTAGTGAGCATGGCAGTCTCGTTTTTGACGGCAACCAACCTTTCGCTCAGTTTCCTGCGAAGCATGGTCATTCGTTCTCTTTTGACTTCACGGGAAAAAGTCTCTTGCCGGGAAGTGGCAAAAATATTTCCAGGAAGAGACTGATTCACAATACTTTCTACCTCCTTTTTGCCAATCCGTTTTAATCCGTTCAGTACCTCATCAACTGAAAGCTGGTGTACTTTCATCATTTCCCTTGCCACAGCAGTAATCCGGGGTTGAAGCTGTTCCTTCGCGGCAGGAAGAAGGGATTCAGATTCCTTCCTGACCTCTGGTTTACCGACAGGAACCGCTTCGGCCGGGAGAACCTCCCCTATTACCCCCTTCTCCGGCACATCCACCGAAGTGTCGATGGTACAAGCCACCGATCCCACAGCAACACTGTTCCCCTCACCCACCAGGACTGACAACTTTCCTGACACGTCAGCCACAAGGATCAGGGTAGCTTTGTCGCTTTCCACCTCAGCAATCTCATCCCCCTTTCTCACCAGGGATCCGTTTTCAGCTATCCACCGGCCGATTTCAACTTCTGTAATCGATTCTCCGGGACTGGGAATTTTGACTTCTACTATCATGACATTTTTTAATTTACCGGTGGTTTTGTTTCCTGTTCAAAGGCTGCATCCAGAATCCTCTGCAACCTGCGTTTATGTTGCTCCATCAATCCGACGGCAGGGCTGGCACTTTCAGGACGGGTAATACTCTTTAATCCCAGGTGAGCCAGCTTATTCCGGATGTACGGCCAGGCTCCCTGGTTCTCCGGTTCATCCTGGACCCAGCAGAGGGATTGAGCCTTTGCATATTTCCTGACAAGGAGGGTGATCTGTTCTTCCGGTACCGGAAAAAGCTGTTCTATTCTGACAATCGCCACACAATTAACTTCCTGCTCATTTCTGCGTTTCAGCAGATCATAATAAATCCGTCCGTAGGTCAGCAACACCTTGTTCACCTGCCCGGGATCGGCAAGTTGATCATCGATAACTTCTTGGAAATGACCATGAGACAGTTCATCCAGCGAGGAGGTGACCAAAGGGTGCCGCAGAAGACTTTTGGGAGTGAAGGCTATCAAGGGCATCCGGACCTTCCATTTTACCTGCCGCCTCAGCAGATGGAAAAAATTAGCAGGTGTGGTGGGCACGACAATCTGCATGTTGTGGTCGGCGGCCAGCGAAAGAAACCGTTCAATCCGGGCACTTGAGTGTTCAGGTCCCTGCCCTTCATATCCATGCGGCAGCAGCAAAACCAATCCGTTCAATAAGCCCCATTTTTCTGCAGCCGATGAAATATACTGATCAATCACCACTTGGGCTACATTGGCAAAATCACCGAACTGAGCCTCCCATATCGTGAGTCCGTTCAGGTTGTCGAGTGCATAACCATATTCAAATCCAAGAACCGCATATTCCGACAACAAAGAGTTGTAAATCCTAAAAGGAGCCTGGGTATCAGAAATATGTTGAAGTGGGATATATTTACCATCTGTATCTTCGAGGG
>CAZLDP010000447.1:0-2871 GCA_964558145.1 uncultured Prolixibacteraceae bacterium
CCAATGCAATATAAATCATTTTACCCTTGCCTTCCGGCTCGCACAGGGAGGCGAAAAACGTTTTCACTCTGTGAAGAACGGTCGCTCCGTACTCGGCGACGATGGCATCATTTTTATCCTCGCCGAGGTAAGGCGGCTTGTCAGCGACGATACGCTGAAACGCTGCGAGGAGGCAGCCCTACTGAACGGGAATGCCATCCCGGCAGTGCTGGTTAGCGAATCGGTCAGGTGGAGTGACGGGAATACAAGTCATCCGGTTGACAGGAGTAACCTTTTCCTGATCCAGACGCCGCAGACCTTCAAAACCTCCCTGATCAGGAGAGCCTATGACCGGGAATACCATCCCGGGTTTACCGACGATGCTTCCGTGCTGGAGGAATACGGGGAGATTCCCCACCTGGTGGAGGGGAACCGCGAAAACATCAAAATCACCTGGCCTTGCGACCTGGTTTATGCAACCTGCATGCTTCGAAAAAATGAACATAAAAAACCTATCCCATGAAAATCTACCTTACCCTGACCATTATCCTGACGTTCTTCTTTCAGTCACGTGCCACTGAAGTTCCCGAGTGGCAAAATCCCGGCATCACGGGTGTCAACAAGGAAAAAGGAAGGGCCTCCTTCACGCCGGTGATCCCGGGCGATGAGGAGAGCCGCTTTTCGCTGAACGGAATGTGGAAGTTTCACCTTTCACATCACCCTGCCGAAAGGCCAACCGGGTTTTACGATCCGTCATTCAGCGTGCGCAGGTGGAAAGAGATCCCCGTTCCCGCCAACTGGGAAATGCAGGGGTACGACGTGCCCATTTATGTGAACCACCCCTACGAGTTTGCCGACAAACGCACGCCCATCACCGAATTCAAGAACGGACCCGAACCTCCTAAGGTTCCCCTTACCTATAATCCGGTGGGCTCATACCGGCGCGACTTCATGGTTCCGTCGCACTGGGAAGGAAGGGAGATTTTTGTTTACCTGGGATCGGTGAAGTCGGCATTTTACATCTGGATCAACGGGAAAAAGGTGGGTTACAGCGAAGGGAGCAAGCTCCCCGCTGAATTCAACATCACCCCTTATGTCAGGCCGGGTAAAAGCAATACCATTGCACTGGAGGTCTACCGCTGGAGTACGGCCAGTTACCTTGAGTGCCAGGATTTCTGGCGGATGAGCGGCATCGAGCGGAGCGTGGAGGTGTACAGCCGTCCTAAAATGCACATCCGCGATTTTGAAGTGGTTTCCACCCTTGATGAGACTTACCGGAATGGCCGTCTCGGTCTGTGGATCACCCTTTCCAACCGCCTGGATGTTGCGCGGAAAGGCTTGGTGGAAGTCTCCCTCCTTGATGGGGAGCAAAAGCTGCTGACCGTTTCCGGTGATGCGGAAGTGCCCCCGGCCGGTGAAGCCGAAATCAACCTGGAAGAGGCCCTTCGTCCGTTTCTCCCCTTGAAGAATATCAGTCCCTGGAGCGCTGAGCATCCCCACCTCTATGACCTGGAACTCACCCTGCGCAATCCGCAACGGCAGATTATCGAAACAACGAAGATCAAAACCGGATTCCGTAGTGTGGAAATCAAAAGAGGCCAGTTGCTGGTCAACGGAGTTCCCGTTACCCTCAAAGGGGTCAACATGCAGGAGCATAATCCCGAAACAGGCCATGTGGTGACCGAAGAGCTGATGATGAAGGATATCCTGCTGATGAAGCAAAACAATATCAATGCGGTACGCACAAGCCACTACCCCCAGCCTGAAAGGTGGCAGGAGTTGTGCGATGAGTATGGCCTATACTTGGTCGATGAGGCCAACATCGAATCGCATGGCCTGTATTACGGGGCCCGGTCGCTCGCTAAGGATCCCGTGTGGGAGCAGGCGCATGTTGACAGGATGGTGCGGCTGGTGCAGCGTGACAAGAATCACCCTTCGGTGATCATCTGGAGCATGGGCAATGAAGCCGGCAACGGGGTCAACTTCTATGCAGGCTACAAGGCCATGAAAGCCCACGACCGCACCGGCAGGCCCGTGCAGTATGAACGTACCGAAATCGGCAGCCGCTTTGCTCTCGAATTCGACTGGAACAGCGACATCATCGTACCCCAGTACCCCGATCCCCAAACCTTTGAATGGTTCGGACAACGGGTGCTCGACCGTCCCTTTATCCCCTCGGAATACAACCACACCATGGGCAACAGTTGCGGCAATTTTCAAGACTACTGGGACGTGATCGAAAAATACCCCCAATTACAGGGCGGTTTTATCTGGGACTGGGTGGACCAGGGCCTCTGGAAAACCGGAAAAGACGGGAGGAAATTTTATGCCTATGGCGGGGATTATGGCGCCGGAATGCCCAGCGACGGCAACTTCCTGATTAACGGCATCGTGGATGCCGACCGCACCCCCCAGCCCGAACTGGCGGAAGTAAAAAAAGGGCACGAATGGATCAACTTCAGGCTGCTCCGGTACCATGACGGTATCGCCCGCATCCAGGTGGAAAACCTCTATGACTTCACCTCCCTAAACAACTTCGTAATGAAAGCCCACCTCATGTCTGACGGAAAAATCCTCAAAACCATGTGGTTACAAGTGCCTGACATTCCACCCCATTCCAGTAGCGTCACTGAACTCGACCTGACGGATATTGTTCCCCTCCCCAACTCCGAATACTTCCTCCATTTGGAGGCACGCACCCGGAAAACCTCCCTGGGAATCCCCGCAGATCATCAGGTGGCAAGGGAACAGATCAGATTACCCGGATTTCAAAGAAGCGAAATCACTGCTCCGGGAGGTACCATTTCCCTCAGGGAAGAACCCGGAGTTCTCGTTTTTTCGGGCGAAACCTTCAGGGCAACGTTTGATAAAAACAACGGAAGGCTGGTGAGC
>CAZLDP010000448.1:0-2869 GCA_964558145.1 uncultured Prolixibacteraceae bacterium
GCATAGCTCAAGCAAGCTTGGCTCTACACTCACTCCTAAGAAAATTGTTAATTGTTCATTGCTAATTGCTAATTGTTCATTGTTAAGTCCCCTTCCTGAGAATCACCATCGTAGCTCCATACCCATACTCTCTGAAAGAGGCATCCTGGGTGTCATATTTGCGATACCGGGTTTCCAATTCACGACGCAGTTCGTTTTTGAGGGTTCCCTGCCCCACCCCGTGGATAAATACAATCCGGTGGGTACCGTTGCGAATGGCCGTCTCCATCTCGCTCCTGAACTTTTCCATCTGAAGATCGAGCATCTCCTTGTTCGACAAACCCGCCACTGAATCGACCAACTCCCCTATATGGAGGTCCACCTCCCTGAGATCGGGGATTCTCCTTTTCTGGGGCTTCTCTTTCGGAACATCTCCACTTTCTGCGGTAACTTCCGGGGCGCTGAAATCGCGCTGCCGCAGTTTTTCGAGGTCGGCCGACATATCTTTCTCCCTGACATCTAACAACATGGCCCGCTTCTCAAAATAGGGATTTTCCGAAAACGAGGTTTCTTTGTAAAACCTGACCGGATTCACCTTCAGGGTCTTCATCACGGCGGGAAGCAGGCGGCTTCCCTTTTTCTCGAAAGGCAGCAGTTGCAAACCGAAATCGGGGAAACTGCTCAAATCCTCATGTCCAAAACCCATCAGGGGAACCCGGGAAAAGGACCCCAGCCGCCCCGACTTTTCAGAATGATAGCTTCCTTCCTTCAACAGGGAGAAATGGTACAGGAGGGTGTTACGCGAATCGTTGACCAGCCAGGCCTTGATCATGCCCGAGAGGGGCAGGGTGGGCACCTCCGGAACAAAAGCCAGAAAATAAGCGGGTTCCGCTGTGGCAGGATTCCCCGCCGATGAGGCAAACAAAGGCAGCGACTCTTTTTTAGGTTGGGGAGGTTCTTCTTTCGGCCGCTTTATTTCCTTCACCACCGGCCTCTCTAAAATCTCGTCAAACCGCGAGTCTTTCACCAACTCCGAAAGCAAAACAGGCACCTCAAATCCCTGTTCATCCTCTACATTGACCACCTTCGGGGAGACGAATCCGGTGATTTTTCCACCTCCCACCGCATTCAGAAATCTCACCCTGTCTCCTATTTTAAGCATACTCTATTTTTTTACAATAATAGTCAATTAAAAGTGAATGACCGCTACCGCCGGGGAATAGCGGGCGGCGCCTCCTCAGTGGCTGCAATTCCGTCATAATCCTTATTTTTACGGGTTCAACGATGGTTTATGGCATTGATACCGGAAATACGCATCAGCAATTATACCTACGATCTGCCGGAAGAGAGGATCGCGGTTTATCCACTTTCTGAAAGGGATCAGTCGAGGCTTTTGGTCTGGAAGGAGGGTGAAATATCGGAGACCCTCTTCACCCATGCCGACAGGGTTGTTCCGCCTGGAAGCCTTCTGGTGTTTAACAACACCCGTGTCATTCATGCCCGCCTGATTTTTCATACCCCCTCGGGCGCCCGGATCGAAATTTTCTGTCTCGAACCTCAAGATCCCTCCGATTACAACCTCTCCTTCCAGTCGACAGTTGCAGCGGAATGGAAATGCCTGGTGGGAAATGCCCGCAAGTGGAAAAGCGGAGAGCTGACGATGGAAGTCCCGGTAAACGGGGAAAAGGTTACCCTGAAGGCTCAGATGACCGGACGGAGCGGAAATGCGTTTCACATCATGTTTGCCTGGAACCGGGGAGTCTCCTTTGCAACCCTCCTGGAAGCCGCGGGGAAGATGCCCATTCCCCCCTATCTGAACCGCGATGCCGAAGCCATCGACGACGACCGCTACCAGACCACCTACGCCCGCATCAACGGATCGGTGGCTGCACCCACAGCCGGACTTCATTTTACCGGTCGGGTCCTGCAGAAAATGAGCGAACGTCGGATAAACACCGCCGAACTGACCCTTCATGTGGGCGCCGGCACCTTCCAGCCCGTAAAATCGGAGCTGGTCGCCCACCACGACATGCACACCGAAACGGTCTGTGTTACGCGGAGCTTCCTGAAAAATCTTCTTGATTATCAGGGAAGGGTCATCGCTGTGGGCACTACCTCGGTACGTTCCCTCGAAAGCCTCTATTGGCTGGGGTCGGATATAGCCAAGCACCACCAGGTTAATCACAACGGCGATTCCGTAAAGGAAAATACGCATCAGCCGGTAAAACCGGTAGCAGAACCGGCACCCTTTCCCTCCTTCCATGTAGACCAATGGCAACCCTATCTCACCACTCCCGTTCTTACAGCGGAAGAAGCCATTGGCGCCATAGGAATGTGGATGGAGAAAATGGGCCTCGAACAGATCTCTTTTACCACGGCCATCATTATTCTTCCGGGATACCGATTCAGGCTGGTCCATGGCTTGTTCACCAACTTCCACCAGCCCAACAGCACCCTGCTGCTCCTGGTCGCCGCCTTCCTGGGCGACGACTGGAAAAAGGTGTACGATTACGCCCTTCGCCAGGGCTTCCGTTTCCTCAGCTATGGCGATGCCAACCTCTACCTCAAAACCTGAAAAAACAATAATAACCTATCCCATGATGAGAGCACTGCTTACCCTTCTTCTGGCTGTCAGGCTCTTCCATCCTACGGTTACAGGGCAGGTCTCCTTCGGGGAACCCTAAAAAATCAGCGAGGGGTGGAAATTTCAAAAAGGGGATACCCAAGCCGTTCAAAACCTACGGCGTTCAAAAGTTCAACAATTGTTCCTGACTTGTGCAATTTTTTATTATTTCCTAATTTGATTTGTAAGAGACTGATAATGAAATATTTATTTATATTATTTACTTCATGTCGCATTAGCTCTTTTTGGGAGGGTATGTTTTCTATT
>CAZLDP010000449.1:0-2851 GCA_964558145.1 uncultured Prolixibacteraceae bacterium
AACCCAAATCTAAATAAGGATCACAGTATCAGAAGATTAAAAAATCAGGGAAGTATCGGATGCGGAGTACGGGAAGTTACTTCAGGAACTCATCCCCGAAGGAGATCCCCATCCGGCGGGCAATAACCACCAACGGATCATCAGGTTGCACCAGCCTGGTTTTACCTCCCACTTCACTCAGGGGAACCGCTACTGTCTTGTTATTAATATACGCGGCCATGGTCCCGAAATTCCCTTCTGCAATGCACTGAGCGGCAAACGCGCCATATTCGGTGGCTAAAATCCGGTCGAAGGGTGAGGGACTGCCTCCCCGCTGGATGTACCCCAGCACGGTCTCCCGGGTTTCCAAACCGGTATAGGTTCCGATAGCTTCGGCAATATAGCTCGCCGCCGAACGTTTTTCGGGCCGTTCAATTCCTTCGGCCACCACGACAATGGAATAAGGCTTGTTATCGTTGTATCGGCTCTCCACCTTTTTGCAAACCGAACGGATATTATAGGGTAACTCCGGCAACAGGATGATATCCCCTCCGCCAGCCGTGCCGGCATACAAAGCCAGCCAGCCTGCATTATGTCCCATCACCTCGATAATCATCACCCGCCGGTGCGAATTGGCAGTGGTATGAAGCCGGTCAATGGCTTCGGTCGCAATCTCTACAGCCGACTCAAACCCAAAAGTCACATCGGTACCCCACACATCGTTGTCGATGGTTTTGGGGATGCCCACCACGTTCAAACCCTGTTTCGACAACATGTTAGCTGTCTTCATCGTCCCGTTTCCACCAATGCAGACCAATGCATCCAGTCCCAGGTTAAAGTAATTCTGAATGATTGCTTCAGGTTTGTCCTTGGCTTCCCCATTATTGTCCACCATCTTGAAAGGTTTCTCCCTTGATGTGCCCAGAATAGTTCCCCCCAGGGTAAGGATCCCTGACAGTTGCGACTCCTTCAGTTCAATAAAATCGTTGTGGATCAGTCCTGAATAGCCCGACCGGAATCCGATCACCTCCATGCCATATTCCACAATGGCCGTCTTGCCGACTCCCCTGATTGCCGCATTCAGTCCCGGGCAATCACCACCGGCAGTCAGAATCCCGATTTTCTTTTTCTTTTTAGTCATCTGGCACTACTTTTTAACTCTTTACGGATACAAAGAAATACCTAAAATACGAAATTCATCCTATGATGAAATAAGTTATACCGATTATTTTTTGTAAATTCGTCACACGAAAAATTTTGTTAAACAATAAAAAAACCATTATGAAAAAGTTATTTACAGTGATGTTTGCAGCAATTCTGATGTTCTCCTTCGGATGCAAGGAGAAGGTTGTTCCCCCGAATACTCTTACCGACCAGGAAAAAGCCGAAGGATGGGTGCTTCTTTTTGACGGACAAACCAGCCAGGGATGGAGGGGTGTCAACAAGGACCATTTCCCCGGAAACTGGGAGATTGTTGATGGTACGCTTCATTGCAAGGAGTCGGGACAGGGAGAAGCCGGTGCAGTCGATGGTGGCGACATTCTTTATGAGAAAGAATTCCAGAATTTTAAACTACGCCTGGAGTGGAAGATTTCAGAAGGCGGCAATTCAGGGATTTTCTATTTGGGAAAAGAAGTCGCCGACTGGCCAATTTACAAGACAGCTCCCGAAATGCAGGTACTCGACAATATCAAGCACCCCGACGCTGGTCTTGGAAAAGACGGCAACCGTCAGGCTGGCTCACTCTACGACCTGATTCCCGCCAAACCGCAAAACGCTAAGCCGGTTGGGGAATGGAATACCGTGGAAATTACCGTGTACGACGGAACGGTGGTGCACAACCAGAATGGGGAGAATGTACTTGAATATCATCTGTGGACCGAAGACTGGAACAATCTGGTAGCCGGATCAAAATTCCCCGCCCTCAATCCCGAATGGGGCAATGTGCCAAGCAAGGGGGTTATCGCCCTCCAGGATCATGGCGACGACGTTTGGTACCGCAACATCCGGATTAAGGAACTCTGATTCACCGCGATCCTTTTCCAGGAAAGAGGAGCTCTGCCCGCAGTATAGCTCCTCTTTTTTTTGCCTCACTGGGGCGCATAGGCCGAACTGTTCAGGATCTGCCTGTAATCGCGGTTGGCCATCAGCTCTGCCAACGTCACTCCGGGGTTGCGTTTCAGGTAAGCCCTGACAATCTGCCTCCCCAGCCAAATACCGGTCCTGGCGGGCGACTCCGGAGGGAAACCGTTCGTGGTGGGACCATCGTGGATATACCTGACAATATCCATCTGCCGGGTGGAAAAGAGCAATTGGCGCTCCACCAGGTAATTCCACATCCCGACTTCATTCATCCGGCACCACTCCAACTGCTTCTCCGTAAAACCCAGACGAAGCGTATCATTCACCCCGGGCAACAACTTTTCCATTAAAACCATCAGTTTGCCCTGGTATACGATATGATCGGCAAGGGTAGTGGCATCAGCCCCCATCTCAAACTCAGTCATCCCCCAGGCATAAACGACGTCGGGAACCATCATCTTCGGAATCATTTTCCGCTTCTTGTACCTCGGAAGATCAAGCAGGTTATAGTAATTGCAGCCAGGTCCCAGGTATTTGTCGAGACTGATCCCGACTATATTCTCTGCCGTAAAAACCGATTCATTGAAACCCGAGATGCAGAAATAGAGGACGGGAAGAGGCTTTCCCGGAAAATAATAGCGGTAACGCTTAAAGGCATGCACGAACTCTTTTCTGAGGGGCTGAAGCTCCCCGAATTCCTGGAAGGTCATCTCCTTAAGCCTCCGAGAGACAGTGTCAGCAACAAACGCCAAAAGCCTCGCACGGTATGAAGATGCCAGAGGGGAAATTC
>CAZLDP010000450.1:0-2851 GCA_964558145.1 uncultured Prolixibacteraceae bacterium
GTTTGATGCCTGGAGGCAACCGAAGCTGCCATGCCAACTACCTCTCCCATCATTCCGGTTGTCCGCATTACACGCACGGTTCCCAGGGCCACATGGGTAACGCTGATGTTCCTTCCGGCCATGAAGAGGTTGTCTACATTACGGGAATAGAGACAACGGTATGGGATCGGGTAAGGATGAATGTTCTTCTGGACGGCAATCGATTTAAACTCGCACCCTTCGAAATGGGTTGTGTTGGCGGGATCGGGGTAGTGCAGATCAATACTCCAACTGGTTGGAGCCGAAGCGTCGGGATAAACCACATATCCGGTTATGTCCTGTTCCTTCAGCACTAAATCGCCCAGTAAGCGTCGCGATTCGCGTTTACCTGCAATGTAGGCCACCCATTCGAGTTCCCTGTTTTGAAATTTCTCTTTCCAGGGAGTGTTATTTTTCAGGTACGACCAGTTAGAGTAGACCACCAGCAGCCCGTAATCGCGAATTCTTTCAAAATCGTTGATCTGATCCAGATTCATTCCGGTTTCCCAGGTCCATTCACCCATGGTTACTTTTTCCGCATTTTTTTCGTTGAATTCTACACCGTACTGAAAGAACGGGAAAGGAGTATCCTCTTTCTTTTCTGCGGAATACCACTGAACGGAAGCGCCCATGGTCATGCTGTCAGGTTTGTCCGGAGCAGTGGATTCGTTGTATTCGCTACGGGCTTCCCTGCCCATGACGTAGTCGGCGCCGGCAAGTACCCCTACCGTGCCATCGCCTGTGCAGTCAGCAAAAAGCGGGGCTGGGAACGACAACTCTTGCGATGTTTCAATATGCCGTGCAATGACTTCCTTGATCCGGTTTCCGGTGGTTCTGACGGCAAAAACCTGCCAGTTCAGAAAAAGGGAAATGTTCTTTTCAGCCCTGACCATTTCAAGTTTCTTCGCATCTTCATAAAAATCGGCTGGTTTTGCATTGCCTCCTTTCGAAGGTCCGATCTCCTTTACCACATCTCCCAGTTTGGGGAAAGGCTCCAGGTTGATGCGGCCTCCCAGGTGCACCCGTACTTCTGAACTGTTGTTACCTCCCAGAATTGGCCTGTCCTGAATAAGGGCTACCTTTAGCCCCAAACGTGCCGCAGTGATGGCAGCGGCGATGCCGGCAACTCCTCCGCCCACCACCACCAGGTCGAATTTTCCGGCCTTGGAAGGTTTAGAGCTTATTCCCAGCTTTTTCTTCCTGAAAATGGCGAGGTCTGCACCTCCATCAGGCGGCGGGGTATTCCCTTTTGAGAAATAAATGGCATCGGCCCGGCCGTTGAATCCCGACAGATCGTGGAGCCCAACCCTTGCCTTCTTATGGGTCAGGGTTACCCTGCCGGCATCCTGCCACATCCAGCCATCCCCCTGGGTTCCAAGTATCACGCCGGTGGGCTGGTTGTCGATTGTCAAACTGAAATTACCGGGGCCTGCCTCCTTGGTCCAGGGCGAGGTCCAGTTGTAGGTGCGTACCCATACCCTATACTCCCCGGTGGAGGGGAACTCAGCGGTAGTGGCGGCATCTGCTACCGGTTTACCCATCCCGTGAGCCATCAGATAGGATGATCCCATCATCCCTGAAAATTGCTGGTCTACCACCCATCCCCCCTTCCCGCTGAAACTTTCAGCCTCAAGGAACAAATCGTGCGATTGACCATTTAATAAAAATGGACTTGCCGAGAAGACCAGCCCCAGCAACCTAATCACTAAATTCATTGGTTTTGGATTTAGGGGACAAGTAAACAAAAAAAAATGATTATTCATAGGGTACGGAACCCGTTTTCTGTTGTAATTCCCGGATGAAGTCTGGTTTTAAGCCGGGTGAAGAAGCAGTTTAGCTGTTCATTACGACCTGTGCTTTAAAATGCTTCTCCCGACAGAGGCAAAACCATCCTCTCTTCTGATTTGGACCAAAAAACCGGAATCATAGAGAGATCCCTCTGGAAAAACGATGAAGCATCCGGCACGATAGCCTGGGTTGGCAGAACGGCGCTTGAGTCCTCTTATCTCTGCGGACGGAGGCCGAAATAGGCATATCCCGATGCCACAGCCAGCCCCAGCCAGGTCGTCCCCACATCGGCGACAGTTTGGCTTACATCGGGGTATACCATAACACCGGTGATCAGGGCGGCAAGACCGCAAATCAGCCACGCAATGAGGTAAATCACTGCCAGCGCAGAGGATGCCTTTTTACTCTTTTCGGATGCCGTATCGGACAACCGCATCAGTTGAGGAGGTTCTCCCGGATTGGTTTCGGCCAGTTTAGCCACCACCAACGCTGAAATCAATCCACCGATCAGGGTGACAACCAAGGTCATTCCCTCGCTGAAATGGAGGTTTTGCGACACGGGGGCACTTACGGGTGCCACAGCCAGGGCATGGGAAAGGCCAATAACCCTTGCAATCATGTAACCCAACGTTCCGGCATAAAGCAAGAGCAGGATGTACGCAATTATCCCGCCAAAAATCATTGAAAAATCCTTTTTCATTCTTTTCTGTATGGTAACCTTTTACAAGGTTGGTTATCGTCCATGGTAAAAATCGGGGAGACAGCGGCTAAGTCAACGGCTTTTCCTTTTTCCATCCCCGAATAAATGTAGTGATTTTATGCATGCACATAACCACTAAATCCCCACTTTATCTCATCTTTTTTTTCACTGCGCGGGCGAAGCCGTTCCGGTGAATAACCCGAAAATGAAAAATGGTATGAGATTTGCATCTTTTCAAGTGAAGAGTTGGTTCATTCAAAATCTGAAGTCATGAAACCCACATGTATCGCATACACAAACACATATCTATATAATTTTCAAACATGTGGGTTCCCCCGCTTGAGC
>CAZLDP010000451.1:0-2848 GCA_964558145.1 uncultured Prolixibacteraceae bacterium
GCCTCCTTCGGGCAACCTTAAATCCGGGTCACCACTCAGCACGATGGCATCGCACCGCCCTTCAAAGCCGGTTAAATCATGAAGCGTCAAGGTTACCTTCCCTTGTTCGAGGCTCACCATTCCACCGTCTGCCCAATGCCATTGTGGCGACTCAGTTCCAAAAACCGGGACACATGGCTTCCCGCCAACCAGCAACTGAAACTTTCCCGGTGCATCCTCCTTGTGCCTGTAACCGCTCCACTCTTTGGTGCGGACCCAAACCCGGTACTCCCCGCTTCCCGGAACATCAATAGCAGTAACAGCGTCTTTGACCGGGTTCCCGAACCCGTGTGCCAACAGATACGCCGATCCCATCGTCTTCATAAACTGCTGGTCGATAACCCATCCCCCCCGATGATCAAAACTCTCCGCTTCGATCCAAAGCAGCCTTTCTTCTTCCCTTTTATTCATTTTTAAGTTATTTCGTTCGTTAAAGGACACGGAAACAAATCTACTTAGACATCTCCACCGATGTCACCACAGGCCCTGTACCTGTTCCTCCGGTTTCCAGCCTGAGTTTGTATTGGATAAACAGATCATTCCCGCTGTTTGACAAAGTTCCTGCTGAGAAATCACTAAACTGTTTTATATGTGCCTAATATTAATTGCCAAAGCAAATCGCAGTCAATTCTTTCATGTCCGGGTCGTCGGCATCCCTGTAGAAAAACAGGGCCGCATCCAGCAGTGTTGCCGGATTTCCCTGTTTGAGACCTATGTTCAACGTATTTATCCCGGGTTTGACAGATCCGGCGGGTACTTCGAAAACAGCAAGCCCGTCGTTTGTCTTTTTCAGGTAGTTAAGATCCGTATTGTTTAAACTTGCTTTGATCCATTCCGGCGCCCCTTCTTTTAAGTACAGGATGAGTGCTGTTCTTGCCGGGGTGTTTTCATTCCCGATTTCCAGTTGAAAGGATACCGGAGCGGATTCCAGAACACGAGGGTTTACCGGGGTAAGTATGGGAATGGCTGAATAATCCCTGCCATTTTTCAGATATGAATTGGGATTCCCATTCCGGTAGGTTACAAAGTAGAGGTTATTCTTATGTTCCAGTTTGCCAGCATTGCCTATTTCCTTGAGGTACCGGCTCCGGGTATTATACTCGTTGAAGATATACAATCCGTCTACCCCTGCCTGCCAGGCGGCGGATGCGCGGGCACGGTAAACAGGGTTTTGAAGACGGACAAGGGCAGGATGTTCGTTCTGCACGCGTGGTTCACTTAAGCCGGCATATACTTTTACGCCATAGCGATGTCCCATCGCAACAAGATAATCCCAGAAATTCAAGCGAAAATAGTCACTTCCCACGATCATATCCACCAGTCCTTTTTCCATCCAGGTTTCAATGTCAATGCCAACCCCGCGGCCATAGTCAATGGAATCGGGAATACGTACCAGAACCAAAATCGGCTTCCCTTTTTTCATTCCGACCCTTTCAGTCATCTCCCTGATCTGTGTCAGCATATCGGTCAGCATGGTGAGCTGTTCTGCGGTCGCAACCGCTCCCCTGGCCACTTCCTTAAACAAATAAAGATGCCTGAAAAAATCCAGTTCAATGCCATCCACATCGTAGTTCTCACAAACTTCAGTATAATATTGCACACATAAATCCCGGATTTCCGGACGGTTAAAGTCCACCGAACTCCAGCGCCCGTGCGGTAACTTCTCACCCGGCGAACCAAAAAGATATTCGGGATGCGCCGCTTTCAATTTTGACCACCGCTCATACGGGTTATCAGGCCGGTGCCCGGAATCATGCGTATCATTCACACGGTTCGACCAGAAAAACTCGAAGCCGTTTTCACGGGCATATTTACCGGTCACTTCCAAGGGATCGGTTCCCAGTTTGACAAATTCCGGCACCACATTTCTTCTGCCCGGCCTTTGATGGGTCAGCGTAAGGAATTCGCCTACTTTGGTGTTATGCGTAAACTGGCCAAATGAAGAAGTAATCGAGCAGTAGGAAATCGTACTGACATCTGTTCCTTTCAATCCGGCAGAACGCAGCTTAAGGAAATTTGACAGGGAGAACTCATAGTCAACCTGTGGACCCGCTGCTCCACCCGGGCGGGGCTGACTGGCAAACTCGGAACTGACTTTCAAAGGGTACAAATACGCATCACATCCATCGTTATTATGGATTACCGGGCGAGGCCGGTTAAGCTTTTCCTGTCGCATTTCACGATAGATTTCAATGCTGGCGATAGCCTTGCTTTCCTGTTTTCCTGCCCGTTTACAGGAAAATGCAACCGTTATTGCGATCAAACAAGCATATAACAGCTTGACACAATTTCTTCCTACATTGTCTTTTGAATTTGCCATTGTTATTTAAATTACTGTATAACCATATAAAAAAGTACTTAATGACTCTCAACAGTTCTTCGAACTAACGTTGTTTTTCGTCGGTCTGCGCAAATCTTTCGATATACGACAAAGGGATTTTCGCCAGATAAACGGATGTTTTTCCCTCATGGGAAGAATAATAGGAAACCCATAATTCTCTTCCCTCAAGCAATAAACCCGGATAACTGTTATCTCCGCCTGACGGCAATTCCACCACATTCCGGATCTCCTCTCCTTCTCTGTAAAGATAAATGGAGGTTTTGGCCTGGTTCTTAAAATTAAATGAGCGCGTACCGATAAGATACCAGTCATTCTCAAAGGGAATAATATTCGGGCCGCCCAATCTCATCCCCGTCTCTTCCCACTTCCAATCCGTATAGGGATACTTACTCTTTGCAATCCGCCCGATACAAGGTTCACTGTCAACCCGTACCAGTATAATCATATTGTCATCGCGATCAAAGGCAA
>CAZLDP010000452.1:0-2835 GCA_964558145.1 uncultured Prolixibacteraceae bacterium
ATAGCTCAAGCAAGCTTGGCTCTGCACTCGCTCCTAAGAAAATTGTTCATTGCTAATTGCTCATTGTGTTAATAAACAAAAGAATAGCCTTTCTATTTGAAAATAGAATAAGTCAGTCCGGCTGACAAAACAAAGGTGGTTTTCCCCAGAGTTTCTTTGTAGACGCCCACATCAGGATCGGTAAAGCTCACCGTATAGTCCTTGTAGAAAGTATTCAACACCCCGGCATCAAGGATAAACCTTTCGGCAAATTTCCATTGAAAGCCACCTCCCAGGGTAAAGGAGGGATTGCTGTAACTGAAATCGCTCTGGTAGCTGTCGGCGATGCCCGGCTGGGAAGTGAGTCCACCAAGGCTAAGGGAAAACTCGTCGTTGAGGTTGAACTGAAGCCCCAGGGCCAGTTCATAGTAGTTTTTGTCGATTTCCCGTTTAACACCGCTTCTGACATTTTTACCCCAGCCAACATTCTTGTCGAAGTAGAAGTTATATGAGAGCTGGGTTTCCAGCCAATCGACGGGTTTATAACCCACCCCCACAGCCAGGATGGCAGGTATATCATACCTGTCTTTTTTTCCGTCGGGGAAAACGCCCAGGTTATCCACAGGGGTATCGTTGGTAAGTGGCAGGATCGTCTGAAATTCATATTTGACGCCCATATTGAATTGTTCTCCCAGGTTGACATTCAAACCGATAATGGGAGTCCATCCGGCACCCGTCTGAGTCGTTTCCACTTTCTTGTCGGCCAGATTGTTTCCGTTGCTCGTCAAAGCGGTGGAAGTAGCATTTAACTGGGCGGCGGTTGCCTGATAGGAAGAAGCAGCAGTGGTGAACGAGGTCTTAATCTGGCTCATGGGCATAGCAGCGATCTGTGTAGGATTTAACCCAAGATTGGCTAAGGCACCTTCAAGCTGTGCTTTTTGCGTCGCAGTAAGTCCATAATTCAATGCCTGGGTTAAAGTAATATTTCCCAAACCATTATCCATGAAGGGCTGGAGCTGTGTGGCTGCTCCGGAATAACTCTGAGCTGCCCCGGAGGCCTGGTTGGCAATTCCTTTCACAGCAGGGGCAGCCGTATTGGTCATCCAATCCTTGGCATTGAGACTGGTACCGTTGACCTTCAGTTGAATGTTTCTGATGTATCCCTCGTAATAATTCTTGGCAGGGGTGTACCGAACACCGGCGAAACCAGAAATCACGTCGTTAAACTTATAGGTGGCTCCTACCTGAATTCCATAATAGACAGAACTCCCGTTGAAATAAATGTCGGCATCATAACCCGTAACATCATAATTGTAAGGTGCCGGAAGCTGTTTCAGAGCTGCCAGTCCGGGTACCAGTTTGGTAAAAGGTATTTCAAAGGAGGGAAGGCCTCTTTCAAACTCAGCGGAACCGCCGCCGCCCACCGGGCCGAAACCAAAAGAGAAGGCCAAACGGTCCATCTTATAAACAGCATATACATTAGGGAATAACGGCGCCTTTACTTTTCCGATATACTCGCCGTTATTCAGTAACGGGAAAGCGCTGTTGACCGTTTTGTCCTGAAAAATGGACTGGTTGCTTAACGAAAAATGCCAACCGTCTTTTAACTGGGTCAAACCTGCAGGATTAAAATAAACCGCATCAATCTGGGTAGAGGCATTACGGCTGACCATACGCACAAACTGCGCACTCTGGTTCGTGTTGGTTACCAAACCTCCGGCAAAAGTTGTCAGTGTGAATCCAACAACCGATACTATTAAAAGAAAACTTTTCTTCATAATTGATTTTTTAAGTTTAAAACCGGTACAAATGTAAAACTAATTATTACAGAGCAAAATTTTAGCTTTGATTTTCAATACTTTATAAAACTTTCAAACAAAATTTCAGAAAATTCAAATCTTACCTGTTTTGCCTTATGTTTTACTGATCTTCAGTGTAACTTGAGCTTTTTTCCCATCATCCCATCATCAAATATGGATCACTTCCCCATAGGCTGCGGCAGCAGCTTCCATGATGGCTTCACTCATGGTGGGGTGCGGGTGTATAGCCTTGATCAACTCGTGACCGGTAGCTTCAAGCTTTTTGGCCACAACCAGTCCGGCGATCATTTCGGTTACATTTCCTCCGATCATGTGGGCACCTAATAGCTCGCCGTATTTGGCATCAAAAACCAACTTGACAAATCCTTCCCTTTCTCCGGCTGCACTGGCTTTTCCGCTGGCCGAGAAGGGGAATTTGCCCACTTTGACCTCATAACCCGCCTTTCTGGCTTTGGCTTCGGTGAGGCCCACCGAGGAGACTTCGGGATGGGTATAGGTGCATCCCGGAATATTCTTATAATCGATAGGGTCAGGATTGAGTCCGGCGATCTTTTCGACACAGGCAATCCCTTCGGCCGAAGCCACGTGTGCCAGAGCAGGTGTGGCAATGATATCCCCGATGGCATATACTCCTTCGACATCAGTACGATAGAATTCATCGACCACGATGCGTCCTTTGTCCACTGTCACTCCCATCTCTTCGAGTCCGATGCCTTCGATATTGGGAGTAATCCCCACTGCCGACAGCACCACTTCAGCCTCAACCTGTTCCTCTCCCTTTTTGGTTTGAATAGTTACCTTGCATAGGTCGCCCGAAGCATCCACTTTTTCAACGGTGGAGTTGGTCATCACCTTCATCCCCAATTTCTTGAAAGAGCGTTCAAGTTGCTTGCTCACCTCCTCATCTTCAAGGGGAACAATGTGGGGAAGGAATTCCACAAGGGTTACCTGCGTACCAATGGATTGATAGAACCAGGCAAATTCGCTTCCAATGGCACCCGATCCCACAACCACCATGGAAACGGGCTGCTTAGGA
>CAZLDP010000453.1:0-2834 GCA_964558145.1 uncultured Prolixibacteraceae bacterium
GTCCCAGACCTCCGTATTCACCCAGCACACAACTCCGCTTTGAATCATAAAGCCCCATCACCGGTTCGGGATAGTTGTGCATATCGATCATATCTCCTGTATCGTAATGGTTGCCTCCGCTGGCCGGATTGACCAATCGGGATGGATCGTAATTTTTGGTCCATTCCACAATTTCTTCGGTCTTGAACTGTCCCCAGGCTTCATTAAAGGGAACCCATACCACTACACTCGGATTGGAATAGGTCAGGTCCATGATGGCTTTCCACTCCCTGCGGAAATTTTCTTCGGAACGTGCGCTGCGATGAAGTTCCAGCCCATTGAAGTAATTTCTGGTTTGCCATTGCGGTGAGCGGTCGCCGCTGGGCATATCCTGCCAAACCAGGATTCCCTCTTTGTCGGCATGGTAATACCACCGGGCAGGCTCTACCTTCACATGCTTGCGAATCATGTTGAACCCGAAATCCTTGGTTTTCTTGATGTCGAACAGCAAAGCTTCGTCGGTGGGCGCTGTGTACAACCCATCGGGCCACCAACCCTGGCCCAACGGACCAAACTGGAAATAATCCTTATTGTTCAACTGAAGCCTTACCACGCCCTGGTCATCCCTGCGTGTGGATATCTTCCGCATGCCGAAATAGCTTTTCACCTTGTCAATTACCACGCCACCCCGGGTGAGGGTTACTTCCATGTCGTACAGGAAGGGGGATTCAGGACTCCAGAGGTTGGGTGAGGGTACCGGAAGCAATACTTCCTGCCCTGCGGCTGCCTTGGCCTGACTGATGGTTTTTCCCTGTCCTGATACCGTTACCTCCACCAGGTCACCTGCGCCTGCGCCGGTTACGCATGCATTTACGGTAACCGTATTTCCATCAATGTCGGGGATTGACTTCAGAGAAGCGATATACGAATCACTGACCGGTTCAATCCATACTGTCTGCCATATTCCGGTCACGGAAGTGTACCAGATTCCCTGCGGCCGGTCCACCTGTTTTCCTCTGGGTTGAAAACTCCGGTCGGTGGGATCCCACACCCTGACCACAATCTTCTGAACTCCCCCTTTGGCCAGGAAAGGAGTGATGTCGAATGAGAACGGGGTATATCCCCCCGAATGGGTACCCGCTTTGATGTCGTTAATCCACACATCAGTTTTCCAGTCTACGGCGCCGAAGTGGAGCAATACCTTCTTGTTTTTCCATGTCGATGGAAGGGTGAATGTGCGGTGATACCAAAGTTCATTGTTTTCACCCACTTTTTTCTGCACTCCCGAAAGACTGGACTCGATGGCAAAAGGAACCAGAATTTTCCCCTCAAAGTTGTTGGGAAGGTACTTCCCCTTAGGGGCGATTGCATAATCCCACAGTCCGTTCAGGTTTTGCCAGTCGGTTCTGACCATCTGTGGCCTCGGATATTCCGGAAGGGGATTCGAAGGATCCACTTTTTCCGCCCAGGGGGTTTTAATCCGGTCTCCGGCCGGCTGCCAGGGATTGTTTCCGGCAGCAAACAACGATGCCAGAATAAAGAAGAGTGCAATAGCGTTTCTCATGAATTAAATTTGTTTACAATCCCCCCTTCCTCATGGTCCCGGTTGGTTTCGGAAACCGGTCTGAGGAAGGGGGGATCTGGTTAATTCTTCAAAAATAGATGTTCCCGGCGAAACAAACAAACCGAGGAAACCTTAAAACGACGGTTTTTTCCATTTCATGGAGGGTGTGTTGTCGGTTACATAAGGCCACCCCTCTTTCCATAGTACCTCATCCAGCATCAGAACCCTTCCTTTGGGATTGAGTTTGTCGACCGCGTGGTAAAACATCCAGAACCTGCCCGAGTTGTCGGTGACAATTTCAGAATTGTGGCCGGTGCCAACAAAACGATCATTTTTTCGGATCAGGATTTCATGCCGGTTGTTGTCCATACTTTCCCCCGCTTTGTTCAGATAAGGGCCGAATAATTGGTCAGCGCGTCCCACAACCGTCGTGTAGGTGCTGTTAACCCCTGCGCAGCACGATCCAATGGAAGCAAACAGATAAAACCATCCATCCTTCTTGAAAATGTAAGTTCCCTCGTAGGCCGTTCCTGCAATCCTGCGCTTTTCGGCTCCCGGTTTCAAACTGAGACCGTCGTCGGAAAGCTCAATGGCGTATATACCCCTGAAGCTGCCCCAGAAAAGGTATTTTTTCCCCTCTTCCTCAATGTAAAAAGGATCGATTGAATTCTGAACGTTGATTTCGTTGCTTCTGAATAGCTTTCCCAGGTCGGTGAAAGGGCCTTCAGGTTTGTCGCTTACCGCTACCCCGATGCCGCAGGTCCATTCACCTCCCCATACCGACATCGAATAATAAAGGACATACCGGTTGTTGATGTAGTTGATATCGGGCGCCCACAACCCCCCTTTGGGTTCAAAGGTCGGACGGCTGTTTTCAGTAAATGCCGTGCCGATAAATTCCCAATTGACCAGATCGGATGACCGGTGAATAGGGGTATTCCGGGTATCCTCAGTGGCGTAAAGATAGAATTTCCCGTCGGCCCCCTTGATGAGGGTCGGATCGGGCAAACTGTAACCAACAACCGGATTGGAATAGGTCATGTTGTTTTCTTGGGGCGGATTTTCATCGTGGTTCTCTTTCCCCTGGCCGCCACATGCAGAAACCGCCAGCAGTACAAAGAAAAAATGTTTCAGATTTCTCATACAATCAATTATTGCCCAGCTCCCGTAAGGCTTTTTATCACGTCGACCTCCTCCTGGCTGTAGGGTGTGCCATCGGGGTGAAAGATTTCGTGGAACCAGAGAGGAGGTTCCGTTCCGTCGGGAATGGGTTCATCCCAGGCATATTTGG
>CAZLDP010000454.1:0-2832 GCA_964558145.1 uncultured Prolixibacteraceae bacterium
GCTCTACAGTGTCAGGGAAATTGGGGAAAGCAGCATCACAGGTACCATCATCACTTTTAAACCCGACGACTCCATTTTCCTGACTACCGAATACAAATACGACATATTAACGTCTCGTTTGAGGGAGCTTTCTTTTCTTAACGCCGGTATCAGCTTGAAGATCACCGACGAAAGAGTAAAAAATGAAGAGGGCGGTTTTAGAAGCGAGACTTTTTTCTCCACCCAGGGATTGAAGGAGTTTGTGGAGTACCTCGATGACTCTAGGGTAAGGCTCACGCCCGATGTCATCAATGTGTCGACTGAAAAGAATGGGATCCCCGTTGAAATTGCCCTGCAATACAACAACTCCTATTCTGAGAATGTCCATTCGTATGTGAACAACATCAACACCATCGAAGGGGGTACTCATCTCACCGGTTTCCGGAGGGGGCTGACACGTACCATGAAGAATTATGCCGACCAGTCGGGGTTGTTATCAAAGCTTAAATTAGAGATCAACGGGGATGATTTCCGCGAAGGACTCACCGCTGTTATTTCTGTAAAGGTGCAGGAACCGCAATTTGAAGGGCAGACCAAGACCAAGCTGGGCAATTCGGAGGTTACCGCTTCGGTTGACCAGGCGGTAAGTGAGATGCTTACATGGTACCTTGAAGAGAATCCGCGGGCTGCTCGGATCATAATGGATAAGGTTATTCTTGCCGCTCAGGCCCGTCATGCAGCCCGGAAAGCCAGAGAGATGGTCCAGCGCAAAAATGCACTTACCGGAGGGGGACTTCCCGGGAAGCTGAGTGACTGTTCGGAAAGGGACCCCGCCAAATGTGAGCTTTTCATCGTGGAAGGCGACTCGGCAGGAGGAACGGCCAAACAGGGTCGCGACCGCCGCACCCAGGCCATCCTGCCGCTCAGGGGAAAAATCCTGAACGTCGAAAAAGCGATGCAGCATAAAATCTTTGAGAACGAAGAAATCAAGAATATATTCACGGCGCTGGGAGTCACCATCGGTACCGACGACGACTCCAAAGAACTCAACCTCGACAAACTCCGCTACCATAAGGTGATCATTATGACTGACGCCGACGTGGATGGAAGCCATATCGACACGCTGATAATGACCTTCTTTTTCCGGTACATGCAGGAGCTTATCCGGCGCGGACACCTCTACCTCGCCACTCCTCCTCTTTATCTGGTAAAAAAAGGTCAGAAAGAATCGTATGCCTGGACAGAACAACAAAGGATTCAGCTCATTGAGGAATGGGCCGAGGGAAATGAGTCGGGGGTAACCATTCAGCGCTACAAAGGGTTGGGTGAGATGAACGCCGAACAGCTCTGGGATACCACCATGAATCCCGATAAAAGGACCCTACAGCAGGTGACCATCCAGAATGCCGCCGAAGCCGACCACATCTTTGCCATGCTCATGGGCGATGATGTTCCGCCACGCCGGAAATTTATCGAAGATCATGCGCTCTATGCCAATATAGATGCTTAAAAAGACGAAAAGATAAAAAGCCTTCAGATCTCTGTTTTTATCTATTATCTTTTCATCTATTATCTTTTTGCCCTAATCTCTGTCTTCTTTATGAATATCTGTGTATTCTGCAGTTCAAGCAATGCCATTGGCGACCTTTACTTCCACGATGCCCGGGAATTGGGAAGGCTTATAGGGCAACACGGTCATGCGTTGATCAACGGAGGGGCCAATGTAGGGCTTATGGAGGCGGTAACCATTGCAGCCCGGTCGGCAGGGGCAAGGACTACCGGGATCATTCCGGAAATGATGCAGGACAGAAACCTGATATCGAATCATGCCCACGAAGTGGAAATAACCAGCGATATGGCTACCCGTAAAGCCCGGATGAGGGAGCTGAGCGATGCCTTTATTGCCTTGCCGGGAGGTTTCGGCACCCTGGAAGAAATCCTGGAGGTCATCACCCTCAAGCAGCTTGATTATCACCGGAAGCCCATTGTCTTTATCAATACCGCGAATTATTACGAACACCTCTTCCTCCAGTTTGACCAGGCTTTCGACGCCCATTTTGCAAAACCTGAATACCAGGGTTTATACCATATCTGCCAAACGCCCGAAGAAGCCATCACCTATATCGCGAATTACCAGCCAGGCAAAGTGATCAACAAATGGTACAAGGTTCCGGAAAGGTGAGGTTTTTCATTCAGCAACTGGGATACCTATAAAGACCATCTGAATCAGATGATAAAGTAAGCCAAGATACTTATCACACAAGAGTATAGTGGTAGTTCAGGAACATATCGACAAGGCAGGAAAGAGTGCCATTTAAGGATGGAGGTCAGGAACAGGCAACGGCAGGCAGAATCGCAAGGCTGTCATTGAGATACTAAAACGGACAGGTTCTCCCCTGCCGCGACCAGAGGCTGCCGGGCAGGGTCGCTTTCCTTGTTCAAAGTCAGAACAAGGGCTTCGGCCATGTCGATCACCGGGATGGGATGTTTTCCCGCAGAAAAGGTTTTCTTGCACAAAGGGCACGAGGTAACAATGTAATCGGGAGAACCGGAAGCCAGGACCTGGTAGGCCGTATCGGTGACAAGGGCCCGTTGACCGGGGGTGATGGAGAGGTTGGCCAGGCTTCCACCGCAACAGAGGCTGTCCGCTTTTTCATGGGTAGTCCCGACCAATTGCCCAATCTGCCTGATCAAACTCCTGGGTTGCTCATAAATGCCCGATCCGCGACCCAGATCACATGGATCGTGGTAACTCATCCGCAGCGCAGAAGGGGAGACAAGACCGGGATTCTCCCTGATCAGCCGGTTAAAAAAGACGGAATGGTGTTCCACAGGAATCGCCAGATCATACTC
>CAZLDP010000455.1:0-2830 GCA_964558145.1 uncultured Prolixibacteraceae bacterium
GAAGGAGATCCCATGGTGGCGCTCAATACTGCTCTGGCAGGGGATGGTTTTTTCATTTATATTCCGCCGGGAGTTCGGCTGGAAAAGCCTGTGCAGGTCATCAATTTGCTGGAATCGGAAAAGAATATCTTTGTCAGTCAGCGAAATATGGTGATAGTGGAACCAGGTTCCAGGTTGCAGTTGGTTGTGTGTGATCATACCCTTAACCTGAATCGCTATTTTGCCAATTCGGTGACTGAGGTCTTTACCGGCGAGAACGGGGAGGTCGATGTTTGTTCGGTACAGAATCAACACAATCTGACGGGGTCGGTGCATTCGGTATTTCATCATCAGGAACGGGATTCTCTCCTGACCACCCATTCCATCACCCTCCACGGAGGGATGGTGAGGAACAACCTGAAGGTACTCCTTGACGGGGAGAATGCCGAGGCTCACCTTTACGGCATGGCTTTTCTGGACCGGAAGCAGCATGTCGATAACTTCCTGGAGGTAGTTCATGCATGCCCCAATTGCCTGAGTAACCAACATTATAAGAATGTGCTCGATGATGGCGCTTCGGGAGCTTTTTCCGGGAGGATACACGTGGTGCGTGATGCCCAGAAAACCAATGCCTATCAGCGGAACAACAGCCTCCTGCTGACCGACAAGGCGCTGATGCAGACCAAACCCCAGCTCATTATTGAGGCCGATGATGTGAAGTGCAGCCATGGGGCTACGGTCGGACAGATTGATGAAAATGCCCTTTTTTATCTTCGTTCGCGGGGTATTGAGGAACCCCAGGCACGGTTGATGCTGATGAATGCATTCTGTGATGAGGTGGTACAGCAGGTCAGGATTGAACCCCTTCGTGAGCGGATCAGCGAACTAGTAGACATGCGGCTCAGGGGAGATGTGGGCCGCTGCCATGAATGTGCTTATCTATGTGAATGTTGACTCCATGATTGATACCGGGAAAATCAGAAACCAGTTTCCTGTGTTAAAGCAACAGGTGTATGGGAAGCCCCTTGTTTATTTAGACAGTGCGGCATCAACCCAGAAGCATATCGGCGTTATGCAGGCAGAACGGCATGTAACCCTTGATTTTTACGGGAACATTCACCGGGCTGTCCATTTCATGGCTGATAAAACAACTGAAGTTTTCGAAGCCGTGCGCGACCAGGTGGCCCGGTTCATTCATGCCGGGAGCAGGAAGGAGGTTATTTTCACCAAGGGGACCACAGAAGGTATCAACCTTGTGGCTTTTTCGTTCGGGGAAGCCTTTGTGAATGAAGGGGACGAAATCATCGTATCGGAGATGGAACACCACTCCAATATTGTACCTTGGCAACTGATGGCACAACGGCGGGGCGCCCGGATCGTACCTTGGCCTTTTACCCATGCAGGGGAGTTGGACCTTGAAACATTGGAATCACTTCTTTCCCCGCGAACCAGGCTGGTGGCTTTCTGTCATGTCTCCAATGTGTTGGGGACCATCAATCCAGTGAAGGAAATAACCAGGTTGGCCCACGCCAGGGGAGTCAGAGTGTTGGTCGACGGCGCTCAGGCTGTACAGCATATGGCAGTCGATGTCAGTGAACTTGATGTGGATTTTTACGCCTTTTCCTCCCACAAAATGTATGGTCCCAACGGAGTGGGAATCCTGTATGGAAGGAGAGAACTCCTGGAGGCCATGCCCCCCTACCAGGGAGGGGGCGAAATGATTGCGTCGGTGAGTTTCAAAGGGACAACATTCAATGAACTTCCATTTAAATTCGAGGCGGGAACTCCCCATATTACCGGAGTAGCGGGGCTGGGAGCAGCATTGACATTCCTCTCCGAAACTGGTTTTGACGAAATCCAATGCCATGAGAAAGCGTTGCTCGACTATGCCACTCAACGACTGGTTCAGATGGGGGGAATTACAATCTACGGAAACAGTCTGCATAAATCGGGAGTGATCTCCTTTCTTTCCGCGGGAGTTCATCCCTACGATGCAGGAATGTTGCTTGATAAAATGGGAATCGCTGTCCGCACAGGGCACCATTGTGCCGATCCAGTGATGGACTATTACGGAATCTCCGGGACAGTCAGGGTTAGCTTCGGGGTGTACAACACCCTGGAGGAGATCGACCGGTTTATCGAAGCGTTGGAAAGGGTGAGAGCCATGCTGGGATAGCAAAAACCGCTCAATTCTGCCTGTGAAAAATAAAATCATGATACCATTACGTGCCCTGCCCGATCCCTTTATTGCTGGGTTAATCAGCATGATTTTCCTGGCCTGGCTTGTTCCAGGGCTGGGAATGGGTGATTATAACCCCAACCTGGGTACAGCGATCGATGTGGGGGTATTTATGATTTTTTTCCTCTACGGACTGAAACTCGATCCCGAAAAAATCAGACAGGGAATGCGGAACTGGGAAATGCATTTTGCCATTCAGGCTACCACATTTGTGCTGTTCCCCTTACTGGTAAGCCCCTTTTACCCCCTTCTGAAAGGCACGGAGTATGAGGTATACTGGATCGCTGTATTCTACCTGGCAGTCCTCCCCTCCACGGTCTCCTCATCGGTGGTGATGGTAAGCATGGCAGGTGGAAATATCCCCGGGGCCATCTTCAACGCCAGCATTTCGGGTATGATTGGGATCCTGGTTACCCCTTTCCTGATGGGGCTTATTCTTTCAGGAAGCGGAGAGCGCCTCGATGTTGCAGGGATTGTCGTGCAGATGGTGGTACAAATCATTCTGCCGGTCATTCTGGGATTGTTTCTTCACCCACTATTTAAAGGCTGGATCCGGAAAAGAATGAAACTATTGTCACGTTTCGACCAGTTGATTATTCTGCTGATTGTGTA
>CAZLDP010000456.1:0-2825 GCA_964558145.1 uncultured Prolixibacteraceae bacterium
CGCGACCCCGACCTTGGCAAGGTCGTGCTCTACCAACTGAGCTATTCCCGCAATAAGTTCCGGTATTCCGGCTTGCAATGAACTTTTTGTTTAGCGATGCAAATATAAACCAATTTTGGTTTGCAGCAAACATTCCTGAAATTTTCAGGCGAAAAATTAATTGGCTTCTGCACTTCTTCCTGTTTGCGGGACAGAATCTTAAAAATTATAATAGCAAATTTAAAATGAACTACTTAAGCCCAGTCAGCTTTTTGATCTCATTAAGTTTGTTGAGTGCTTCCAATGGGGTCAGCGTGTTGATGTCCAAATTTTTTATTTCATCGCGGATTTGTTTCAGTACGGGGTCGTCAAGCTGAAAGAAGCTAAGTTGAACTCCTTCGCGGCGGGTTCGTATCGATTGAAGGGGTTTGGCCAGGTTTTCCCTTTGTTCCTTGTTTTCGAGTTGCTGGAGGATTTCGCCGGCACGTTGCACCACACTGCGGGGCATTCCGGCCATAGCGGCCACGTGAATCCCGAAACTGTGGTTACTTCCGCCCGGAATAAGTTTACGTAAAAAAATCACTTTGTTCCCCAACTCTTTGATCGACACATTATAGTTTTTCACCCTGCCAAACGAAGCTTCCATTTCGTTTAATTCGTGATAATGGGTGGCAAACATGGTTTTAGCCCGGGCCCGGGGATGTTCATGGAGGTATTCCACGATCGACCAGGCAATAGAGATCCCGTCGTAGGTAGAGGTTCCCCTGCCCAGTTCGTCGAGCAGGATCAAGCTGCGGTTCGATATGTTGTTCAGGATACTGGCAGCCTCGTTCATCTCCACCATGAAGGTGGATTCACCCAGTGAAATGTTGTCAGAGGCCCCTACCCTGGTAAATATCTTATCAACAATCCCGATTTTGGCGGATGTCGCCGGTACAAAACTCCCGATCTGGGCCAGCAGGACAATCAGGGCGGTCTGGCGCAACAAGGCTGATTTCCCTGCCATGTTGGGCCCCGTGATGATCATGATCTGCTGATCATCCTGATCGAGAAAGACATCGTTGGCAATATAACTTTCACCCACCGGAAGCATCCGTTCGATAACCGGATGCCGGCCCTCCCTGATCTCCAAGGCCGTAGTATCGTTGATCTCGGGACGGATATAATTATATTCCCGGGCACAAGTACTGAAAGAGAGCAGGCAGTCGATGCGGGCTATCACCGAGGCATTGAGCTGAATGGCCGGGATGTACTCCGACAAAGCCAGCACCAGTTCATTAAAAAGCTTTGTTTCCAGTTCCTGGATCTTTTCTTCAGCCCCTAAAATCTTTGTTTCATACTCCTTCAGTTCTTCGGTAATGTACCGTTCAGCGCCAACGAGGGTTTGCTTTCTGATCCATTCGGGAGGTACCTTTTCCTTGTGGGTATTGCGTACCTCGATGTAATAGCCGAAAACATTATTAAATCCGATTTTCAGGGAGTTAATGCCTGTCTGTTCTGACAGGGTTCTCTGCATACGGGCCAGATAATCCTTTCCCGAAAAAGCAAGTTCACGCAGTTCATCGAGTTCAGCCGACACTCCCGGGGCAATCACCCTGCCCCTGTTGACCAATACGGGTGGATCATCGGAAAGCTCTTTCAGTATCCTTTCACGAATGGTGTCGCAGGGATTGAGCTGCTCAGCATAACGGAGAAGGGTTTTGTTGCCCGAAGCTGCACATGCCTCCTTAATGGGGATAATGGCATTGAGCGAATTTTTTACCTGCTGAACTTCCCTGGGATTGATCCTGCCCACAGCCACTTTGGAAATTAACCGCTCCAGGTCGCCGATCAGTCGCAGATGGGTTCCAATGTTTTCCCTCAGGGGCTCATCGGTCACAAACGTTTCCACCACATCGTGCCTCTCGGTGATCGGAGCCGGATCCTTAAGCGGAAAGGCAATCCAGCGGCGCAGAAGCCGCGACCCCATCGGCGAAATGGTACGGTCGATCACCTGGTGAAGTGAACGGGCCCCTTCGTAGAGGGTATGGAACAACTCCAGATTTCTGATCGTGAACCGGTCGAGCCAGACATGGCGCTCCTCCTCAATCCGGCTGAGACTGCTGATATGGGAAACCTGCTGATGCTGGGTGAGGTCGAGGTACCAGAGGATGGCTCCCGAAGCGATGATGCCCAGCGGAAGGTTATCGATACCAAATCCTTTCAGCGATTTGACCTGAAAATGACGGGTTAGCCGGTCAAAAGCTGCATCTTCGGTATAGACCCAGTCATCGAGGTTAAAAGTGAAGTATTTGGCTCCGAAGATATCATTGAATTCCTGGGTTCTTCCCCGCTGGAAGAGCACCTCTTTGGGCTGAAAGGAACTTAAAAGCTTGTCGATGTATTCAAAGCTCCCCTGCGCGGTGAGAAACTCGCCGGTAGATATGTCGAGGAAGGCTACCCCTGCATATTTCCGGTCGAAATGAACAGAGGCCAGAAAATTATTCTCGCGGTTGTCAAGAATGTTGTCATTGATCGAAACCCCGGGGGTCACCATTTCGGTAATCCCCCGTTTAACGATCTTTTTGGTCAACTTAGGATCTTCCAGTTGCTCACATATCGCCACCCGCTGACCGGCCCTAACCAGTTTGGGCAGATAGGTATCAAGGGCATGGTAGGGAAATCCGGCCAGTTCCACATAGCTTGCCGCGCCATTGGCCCGACGTGTAAGGGTAATCCCAAGAATATCGGCCGTTTTGATGGCATCATCCCCGAAAGTCTCATAAAAATCACCTATTCGAAACAGCAATACTGCATCAGGATGCTTGGCCTTGATGGCATAATACTGCTTCATCAGAGGCGTATCC
>CAZLDP010000457.1:0-2820 GCA_964558145.1 uncultured Prolixibacteraceae bacterium
TGAGTATGTTTTAATATTATATCCCCGAAATGTATTAAAAATATGTCCATAAATAACCGGCATAAGGGATTAATGTCGGAATAAGATTCCACCTTTTTTGTATGTCAGATTTGTTAAAGCAAAAATCTTAACCATTTGAAAGCTTCCTATTGGATTTCACGTCATTTATACCTGTTTTGATAGTAATTGTTATAATACTGTTTATATATTAAACTGTACCGGAGTATTTTTGACGAAGCTCTTTAGCTGCGGCAACCATTTCTGCCAGAGATTTTTTTGTCTCTTCCCATTTTCGTGTTTTCAAACCACAATCGGGATTAACCCATAGTTGATTTACGGGAATAACATTTATCGCTTTTTCCAAAAGGGAAATAATTTCCTCTTTTAGTGGTATCCGTGGAGCGTGGATATCATAAATACCGGGGCCGATTTCATGAGGGTATTTGAAATCAGCAAAAGCATCAAGTAATTCCATCTGTGATCGTGAACATTCAATTGTGATCACGTCAGCATCCATATCTGCAATACTTTGAATGATATCATTAAACTCCGCGTAACACATATGAGTGTGAATCTGGGTTTGAGGCTGAACTCCTGATACAGACAGTCTGAAAGCTTTCACTGCCCATTCAAGGTAACCAGGCCACTCCGATTTATGAAGAGGAAGTCCTTCACGTAAAGCAGGTTCATCTACCTGGATGATGTTGATGCCGGATGATTCCAGATCAAAAATTTCATCGCGTATTGCCAACGCTATCTGCATTGCGGTTTTTGATCTTTCCTGATCATCCCGTACAAATGACCATTGTAGAATTGTAACAGGCCCTGTCAGCATACCTTTTACGGGTTTGGATGTAAGCGACTGAGCATATTTTATCCAGTCGACAGTCATTGCCTTTGGACGAGAAACATCACCAAAAATAACAGGAGGCTTCACACAGCGGGAACCATAGCTTTGAACCCATCCATTTTCGGTAAAAGCAAAACCATTTAGTTGCTCACCAAAATATTCCACCATGTCGTTTCTTTCAAACTCTCCATGAACTAATACATCAAGGTCTAATTCTTCCTGTAATTGAATTGCATTACGGATTTCGGTTTTTAGTTGGTCGGAATATTCATCATATGTTATTTGTCCTTTCTTAAACCTTGATCGCAAGCCTCGAATTTCTTTTGTTTGAGGGAAAGAACCGATTGTAGTGGTCGGCAAAAGGGGCAACCTGAGTTTTTCTTTTTGTTTCTTATGTCGAACAGAATATGTAGTCTTCCTATTAAAGTCTTCTTCGCATATTTCAGAAATCCGCCTCTGAACTGACAAGTCAGAAATAAGTTTGGATTGACTCCGCGAAAGAATATCATCTGAATTCTTTTTCAGGACACTCATATTTTTTTCCGCTGTGTATTTATTACCATCAGCAAGTTTCGACAAGGTGTTGATTTCAGTTAGTTTCTGATAAGCAAAAGCCATCCAGGCTTTTATGTCTGGAGGCAATGATCTTTCATTATTTTCCAAATCCAGATCGCATGGTACATGTAGCAATGAACATGAAGGAGCTATCATCAGTCTTTCTGAACATAAAGCCTGTTGCGCCTTATCAATGGTTTTCAGAGATTTTGTATAATCATTTTTCCAGATATTACGACCATCAACTATTCCCAATGAAAGATTTATGTTTTCATTAATATGAACCAATAGATCATCCAGTTGTTCCGGAGATCTGATTAAATCTATATGTAGGGTGCTGTTAGGAAGTTGTTCAATTATAGATCTATTGTAAATGACTGAGCCAAAATATGTTGCTATAATGAAATGCACCTCGGGGAATGATTTTAACAATTCATTTAATACATAACTGTAGTATCGTTTTTCCTTTTCTGACAGCATTGTGCAAAGATATGGCTCATCTATTTGTATATACTCTGCACCTGCATTTGACAACTTTCCAATCAGTTCAATATATACTGGCAGCAAATTGTGGATAAGTGAGGTAGTCTCAAAGTGTTTACCTTTTGGTTTGCCGAGCTTAAGAAAGCTCATAGGTCCTATAATTACAGGCTTAGGGTTTACTATACCATATCCTTTGGCTTCTGTGAAAGCATTGATAATCACATCATTGTTTAATATGAATTGCTGGTTTGGTTCAAATTCAGGGACGATATAATGATAGTTGGTATCAAACCATTTGGTCATTTCCATTGGTTTTACATCCGATTCGTGATCCTGGTATCCCCTGGAAAGAGCAAAATACAGATCAACAGGTTCAAGATTTTCAGCAAGATGCTTAAATCGGAGCGGGATGGCTCCAAACGAGACAATATGATCGAGTACATGATCATAAAATGAAAAATCGTTACACGGTATGATGTCTATACCAGCTTCTTTCTGGATTTTCCAGTTATTGAATCTTATTGACTTTCCGGTTGAGGAGAGTTCGTTTTTGTCAATTTTTCCTGCCCAAAAGTTTTCACAGGCACGTTTTAATTCTCTTTGGCTGCCAATTCGCGGGTAGCCGAGGTTGTGAGTTAGCATAGCTTATAACTTTTAAATGAAATAAATATTTAAAAGTTCTTTGCTGAAATTCGCAATGTTTACGCATGGAAAATATGTAACAGGAAGTAATTATGAGCCTTTATAAAAGACATAGAGAACCAACTGACATGGCTTTTTCCGCGAAAGCATTGTCAATCCCGTTAAGGCAGGTATCCTGACTTGCACCAGATTTACCGTCCTTCCCATCACAATTATTATTGACAGTGGACAAAAATGGCAAATCCTTTAGGGGGTGCTTACAGTTGCGCGACAGTCTGTGATTTACACAC
>CAZLDP010000458.1:0-2810 GCA_964558145.1 uncultured Prolixibacteraceae bacterium
GACAACGGTTTTCAAGACCGCCGCTATCGACCACTCAGCCATCTCTCCGAAAGGCGCGACAAAAATAGGAATTATTTCCATCCGCCAAGGAAGGTTGATAAAAAACATTTCGTTCCACGGGTGGAATCTCTGCCTGGGAATTTCCGGCAGCGAGAGTTACCCTGGTTACCGACCTCTTATTTGGAAACGATCTTCACCATCTGTCCGGTCTGAACCTGGTCGGTCAATTCCATGTTATTCAGGAGGGCGAATTCGGCATACTTAGCCGACGGAACTCCTGCAGTTTTGAAAAACTCGGCAAGGGTTGAAGTCCGGGTAGCCTTCCTGACTTTCAGCACATCGGGTTTTACATTGATTTTGGATGCATCGGTCAGTTTGGCGAACGATTTCATACTGGCCTGCATGGTATTGAAATATTTGCTGAACTGCTGGGATGAGGTCAGACCATGGAGGACAAAGAAGGATCCGTTCAGATTAAAAAAATAGGACAGAAGCTGGTTGGAGACCTGAGCCCCGGTCGACTGATCCTGGCCTGTCTGCACTGAAACTGCAGCGATAGCGGGCAAACCGTTCACGGTGACCGCCTGCTTCTCTTTTACCGTAACCCCCAGCCCCATCAAAGTACTGTCGGCAGCCGCCTGAAGCGAGCTCCCGCGGGCGAAAGTGAACACCATCAAAGCACTACCATCGGCCGGCGCCATCTGCACCTGGATGGGTGAATTCTGAAACTGCCATCCCGAAGGGAAAGAAAACCGGAATTTCAGTTCAGGATGATAGAAGGTGTTGCCTTCTACATAACCCTGACGGGGATCTTCGCCGTAGACGATGCCATCCACCAGTTGAAGGTAACTATCCTTGTTCACCTTCCAGTTGGGATATTGCAATTTTTGCTGCCAGGCCGTGGCATGCTGGTTCACCGAATTGTAACGGTCGCCCGGATCGGGGTGAGTGGAAAGAAATGTAGGAACTCCTCCCTCCTCTTCCGACATATTCATTTTTTGGAGGACCTGGAAAAAATCGGCCATTTTGTGGGCATCATAACTGATCCGGGAAGAGTATTCGGCACCCAGTTTGTCGGCCTCCCGCTCATCATCCCTGCTAAATTTCATGAAAAGGAGTTGTAAGCCCTGCATGGCATATTCCCCCATTTCGGCAAATTTGGGCGACACAATCATTCCCCCGATCACCGCCAGTTGACCCAGCGTTTGTTTGGTCTGCTGACTCACGGAATGCCGGGCAGTGATATGCCCCATTTCGTGACCAATAACCCCTACCAGCTCCGCTTCGTTATTCAGTTGAGCTAAAATTCCCCGGGTAAGATAGATGTAACCGCCGGGAACTGCAAATGCATTAACTACCGGAGAATCCACTACCTTAATATGGTATTGCAAATTCGGTCGATGGGAAATAGCCCCCATTTCGTTGCCGATCTTTTGTACAAAAGCGTTGAGAGCGGCATCCTGGTACAGGCCAAAAGTGGCCAGCACCTGGGGATCATATTGCGCGCCCATGGCAATTTCCTGGGCTTCCGACATAAACATCAACTGTTTTTTCCCCGTAACCGGATTGATGGCGCACGAAGGGATCATGCAGAGAATAGCAAACAAAACCACGACCTTTACGGTCAATCCTAAATTTTTCATTTGTACAATATTTCAGGTTAATTACAACCGGGTGTGGGCCGGATTAAGAAATCAAATATCCTAAAAATATCTTTATTCGCTTATCAATAACTCAACATTCCGGTTACAAATTACGTACCAGGGCATTTTATTCAGGAAACCGATGAGCAATTAAAAGCCCTTATGCAATCAGTTTCATCACAAAAAATACAAGTGCAGCTATTCCAGCGCCAGTTACAGGTCCTAAGCAGGGAATCCACGCGTAAGCCCAGTCGGTACTTTCCTTTTCCGGAATAGGGAGAAGTGCATAGACGATCCTGGGCCCCAGGTCACGGGCAGGATTAATGGCATACCCCGTGGTACCGCCCAGGCTGAGCCCGATAGCAAGAATCAGAAGTCCCACGGGGAGTGCCTCCAATGAACCAAGCCCCACCTTTGCTGATTCCACGCCTGCGATCTCCAGGGTGGGATGATGGATCAGGAGCACCGCCAAAACAAGGATAAAGGTTCCGATAGTCTCAGAGAAGAAATTATTCCTGTAATTCCGGATAGCCGGTACCGTACAGAAACAATTTTTCCTGATGGGCGTGCGGGTAATTCTGAAATGGTCGATAAAATAAAGATAGACCACAAAAGCGCCCAATATGGCTCCAGCCATCTGTGCCACAATAAACGGAACTACCTTGATCCAGGGGAACAATCCTGCAAAGGCCAATCCCAGCGTGACCGCCGGATTGAGATGGCCCCCGCTGATATCCTTGGTGGCAAAAACGGCAACAAAAACTGCCATACCCCACCCCATGGCGATGACGACCCATCCGGCCCCATGGGCATACGTTTTATTCAGGTTGACATTGGCAACCACCCCGTTTCCCAGGAGTATAAGGACGAACATTCCCAGGAATTCAGCAAAAAATTCTGACATAAAGAAAATTTATTATTAATCGTTTAGTTTCAATTAATTCCAGTACGATGCCGGTGGTTCAGACTTTTTCATTCCAGCGTTTGCTTCGCTCCACCGCTTTGTTCCAAATGACAATTTTCCGGTCCATCTCCGGCTTATCGACCACTGGGAAGAATTTCCGATCCTCCTTCCAGTGTCTCGAGAGTTCTTCGGTATCTTTCCAGAAACCCGTGGCCAACCCGGCCAGATAAGCGGCTCCAAGGGCTGTTGTTTTGGTCACCTGG
>CAZLDP010000459.1:0-2805 GCA_964558145.1 uncultured Prolixibacteraceae bacterium
CCTCTTTCCCGGCCATTCTGGGCGATTTGCTCTCCTCGGGACTGGGAGTGCAGGGTATGCTTTGGGCAACTAGCCCGGCTGCCACTGAATTAGAGACGCTGGTCATGGAGTGGCTGTCGGAGATGCTGGCGCTTCCGGCTTCGTTCAGGATAGCCTCCGGGGGAGGAGGTGTAATCCAGGATTCGGCCTCTTCGGCTGCCCTGAGTGCTGTGGTGGCTGCCCGCGAAAGGGCTTCGGCGTACAGTGCCAACCGGTTGGGAATAACCGCCAGGTATGCCGCATATGTTTCGTCGCAAACCCACTCCTCGGTGGAAAAAGCCATCCGGATTGCCGGCATCGGGCAGGAGAACCTGCGGATTATTGAGGTCGACGATGCCTTTGCTATGCAGCCGGAACTTTTGGAGCAACAGATTGACCTTGACAAAAAGGCGGGACTGATACCCTTCTTTGCCTGCGCGACCATCGGTACCACCTCTTCGAACGGGATGGATCCGGTACGGAAAATCGGTGAAATTTGCCGTTCCCGGGGTGTGTGGCTCCATGTCGATGCTGCGATGTCGGGAACTGCCCTCCTCTGTCCTGAGTTCCGCCATTTCGGCGATGGCCTGGAACTCGCCGACAGCTTTTGCTTCAATCCCCACAAATGGATGTTCACCAATTTCGACTGCGACTGTTTCTGGGTGGCCGACCGCCAGCATCTGGTCAGCACTTTTTCCATTCTTCCCGAATACCTCAGAAATCAGGCTACAGAGTCGGGTGAAGTCTTCGATTACCGCGACTGGCACATTCAATTGGGACGCCGGTTCCGTTCCCTTAAACTCTGGTTCGTGATCCGTCATTACGGGGTGGCGGGGTTGCAATACCATGTCCGCGCCCATGTGGAAATGGCACGAAAATTTGCCGGCTGGGTGCGTGATTCACTGGAATTTGAACTGGTTGGCGATCCGCCCCTTAATCTGGTATGTTTCCGTTACCGGGGATCCGATGAGGAAAACATGGCTTTGATGCATAAAATCAACGAGCAGGGGAAAATCTTTTTTACCCATACCAAGCTGAAGGGACGGGTTGTGCTGCGGTTGTGCGTCGCGCAGACCCATACCCGTGAGGAACATGTTGCCGGGGCCTGGAAGGTTCTGCTGGAAAATATGGCGCTTATACGGGAAAGTTGATTTTACCTTTAAGATAGTTCTATTTTTATCCCAAAATCCAATCACTGACTCATGAGGAAATTTTCAAACCTTGAAGTGTGGTTTGCTACGGGTAGCCAGGATTTGTATGGTGAGCAAACCCTGGCCCAGGTCAACAAGGATTCGGCGGAGATTGCTGCCGGTCTGAATCAATGTAAAAAAATCCCTGTGAAGGTGGTTTTTAAGCCGGTGCTTACTTCTTCGGAATCGATCCTGAAGCTCTGCATTGAAGCGAACTCCAATCCGCTTTGTGTGGGACTGATCACCTGGATGCACACCTTTTCCCCGGCCAAAATGTGGATCGCCGGCCTCCGGATACTTGACAAACCGATGCTCCATCTGCACACCCAGTTTAACCGCGACATTCCCTATGCCGACATTGACATGGATTTCATGAATTTGAATCAGTCGGCTCACGGGGGCAGGGAATTCGGGTTTATTGTGACCCGGTTACGGATGAACCGCAAGATATTGGTGGGGCATTGGAAAGATAATGCCATCCGCGACAGGGTGGGTATCTGGACCAGGGTTGCCGTGGCATGGCACGACTGGAAAAGTGGAAAAGTAGCCCGCTTTGGGGATAACATGCGGGATGTGGCCGTCACCGAGGGTGATAAAGTGGAAGCCCAGATCCGTTTTGGCTTCTCTGTAAGTGGGTTTGGTATCAATGATCTTGTAAATTCGGTCAAGGAAGTGGATGAAGGAGATGTGGCCCGCCTGGTAGACGAATATATGACCCTCTACGATGTAGGCAAAGCTGGGCAGCCGGGAGGCGAATACCATGGAAATGTGAGGGTGCAGGCCCGCTATGAACTGGGTATAAAAGCCTTCCTTGAAGCAGGAGGTTTTACGGCTTTTACGACCACTTTTGAGGAACTCCACGGGCTGGACCAGTTGCCCGGATTAGCCGTGCAGCGGTTGATGGCCCAGGGGTACGGTTTTGGCGCCGAGGGGGACTGGAAACATGCCGCCCTGGTGCGAGCAGTCAAGGTGATGGGGGCCGGACTGCCAGGGGGTACCTCCTTCATGGAAGATTATACCTATCACTTCGATCCCGCAGGGATGAAGGTGCTGGGAGCCCGTATGCTGGAAATCTGTCCGTCGACAGCCAGATCAAAGCCTCGACTTGTAGTTCATCCACTGGGCATCGGGGGTAAAACCGATCCGGCACGTTTGGTTTTCAATGTACCCGACGGACCAGCCGTCAATGCTTCGATAATCGATATGGGCAACCGTTTCCGGATGATCGTTAACGCCGTGGAAGTGGTCAGCTCCGATGCCGAATTTCCCAAACTTCCCCTTGCCCGCGCCATGTGGAAACCGCTACCCGATCTTCAGACCGGAGCCGCCGCCTGGATCCTGGCGGGGGGAGCCCACCATACCGCCTTCAGCCAGCAGATTCACAAGGAGTTCCTGGAAGATTTTGCCGAAATTGCCGGTATCGAGTTCCTCCTTATCGATGAGAAAACCAACATCTCCGACTTCAAAAAGGAACTCCAGTGGAATGAGGTGTATTATTTGTTGAACAAGGGATTGAGGTAGGAATCTCTGATTGATAAATCTGGGAGACGGGGTACCTGATCTATTATTTCTTTTCTTCCGGAGGAGTAATCTCTGA
>CAZLDP010000460.1:0-2784 GCA_964558145.1 uncultured Prolixibacteraceae bacterium
ACCCTGATATGGATGTATTTTCCTTTCGAAGGAACCAATTGTTCGTTTACCGTCACCTTCCCACCACTGAAATTCCCTCCGGTTACCTCCACCCGGTAATTCCACCACAGGTGCGTGCCTCCGGCTAAACCGGTGGTTCTTTT
Source organism: uncultured Prolixibacteraceae bacterium (assembly GCA_964558145.1). Lineage (GTDB taxonomy): Bacteria > Bacteroidota > Bacteroidia > Bacteroidales > Prolixibacteraceae > UBA1413. The sequence continues at coordinate 144 of CAZLDP010000460.1, forward strand.
CATCTTTCCCTTTTTTTGGTAGGAGATCACGCCTATACGGAAAGATTCGCCGGGTAAACGCAGCTCTTCCGGGTCATAAAAAAGAGCAATGGAATCGGGCAGTACCCGGAAGAGCCCTGCCTGTGCCGGTTGCCTGAATGCCATAGTCACTACCACGGAAAGAAGTGCGGAAAGGAAAAATGCCTTTTTCATAGGAACCCGGTTTTAGGTAACAAATCTCAAAAACCATTCCGTTTTATTGTAAAATTGTTCCCGATTTTTTAGCTTTATCTTTTGTTATGTCGATGATTTCTCCTCCGTTTCTGAAGGCCGGATCGGTCATCCGGATCGTCTCCCCTGCCGGGAAGTGCGAAGTGGAGCCCTTGCAGGGTATCACCCGTTGGCTCAGGAACTCAGGATTCCAGGCAGGCTGTGGCCGGTATGCTGCAAGCAGCAGCTTTCAATATGCAGGCACCGACGGGGAACGGCTTGCCGACCTCCAGGAAGCTCTTGATGACCCTTCCGTGGATGCCATTCTCTGCTCCCGTGGAGGATATGGAACGATCCGTCTGCTGGAACATCTTAATTTCCGGGGTTTCAGGAAGAATCCCAAATGGGTGGCAGGGTACAGCGACATCACTCTGCTCCACAGCACTCTTCACCGGAAGGGATACTGCTCGGTCCACGGCGCCATGTGCCGACACAGCCTCGATGAGAATGGCCTTCCCAACGAAAGCTTTCTCCACCTGATGGCCTTGCTCCGCGGTGAAAAAAATCCCATTTCCTGGAGAGGTTCCTCCCAGAACCGGCCGGGAAAAACCACAGCGCCCCTTACCGGGGGGAACCTTTCCCTCCTGTACGCCCTTACCGGTACCCCCTATGATGCCGATACCCGCGGTAAAATCCTCTTCATCGAGGATATCGGGGAATACCTCTACCATCTCGACCGGATGATGGTCAGCCTGCGGCTGGCAGGAAAGCTGAAAAAGCTGGCCGGACTGGTGGTGGGTCATTTCACCGGCATGAAAGACAACGATGATCCTTTCGGGAAAAAGGTCAGGGAGATCCTATACGATGCGGTCGGGGATTACGCTTTTCCCGTGGCATTCGGATTTCCTGCCGGCCATGAACAGCCCAACCTGGCCCTGGTCAGCGGCGGCATTTATACCCTTGAGGCAGGTACAGAATCGTGTACCCTGACCCTGGAAAACTTCTGAAAACCAGTCGCCATGAAACGAAATATAGAAGGCTCCACCCACGACACCGGGGACACCGCTGAACATATCGCGCAGGCTTACCTGGAGAAAAAGGGGTATACGATCCTGGATACCAACTGGAGAATCGGCCACCTGGAACTCGATATCGTGGCCCGTAACGGGCAGGAACTGGTCATCGTGGAAGTGCGGTCGCGCGAGGGGGAGGGCTTTGCTCATCCTTCGGATGCACTCCCTTCAAAGAAAATCAACCGTATCATCACTGCCGCCGAAGCTTGGATCAATTTTCACGGATGGACAGGAGATACCCGCTTTGACCTTATCCTGGTCACCCTGCTGGGCTCCAAAGAGTTCGAACTGGAACACTACGACAACGCTTTTAATTCAACCCTGAAGTGATCCGGCATCTGCCCTGGCTTCCCGTCGCCGGAATACCACCCAGCCGGTCTGACCTCTTTTAATCTTTTTAAAATGAACATTGAAGATATCCGTGATTATTGTATGGCGCGACCAGGAGTAAGCGAAGGATTTCCTTTCGATGAAACCACCCTGGTCTTCAAGGTGATGGGCAAAATATTTTGTATTGCCGATCTGGAAGGAAATACCGGAATCGCCCTGAAAAACACACCAGAAAAAATCATGGAGATGAGGGAGGAGTGGCCTTGTATCACCCCTGCCTCCCATCTGAGTCACATCCACTGGAACAACATCGGCGACACCTTTACCATACCAGCAACGCTGTTGAAAAGCTGGATCGATGATTCCTACCATATCGTGGTGAAAGGACTCACCCGCAAACTACAGGAGGAATTGAAAAACATGCCGTACTCATCTAATGAACAAATAGAATGATCGAATTTGAACTAAAGGAGGAATATATCGAACTGATCAGGCTGCTGAAGTTTCTTCGGCTGAGTGAAACCGGAGGCCATGCGAAAACGATGGTCGATGAGGGGCTTGTCATCCGGAACGGCGAAACAGAATATAGGCGACGGGCTAAAATCAGAAAGGGAGATGTGCTAGAGATAGAGGGAAACAAAATCATAATCCGCTGAATTCCTTTCTTGCGGGACAAAAGAGACCGTCATATTTCCGCACAGGCCAGAGTAACCACGCTGACTTTGGACACTCCGGCCGCAAAGAGGGCTTCGGCTGATGCCTCCAACGTGGAACCTGTGGTTACCACATCATCGACCAGCAGCAGATGCTTCTGATGATACTCGCCGGGGTTCAGCACGGTGAAAATTCCTTCCACATTCCTGAATCTTTCAAACCGGTTTTTTCGCGTCTGGGTGGAGGTAAATTTCTCCCTGACCAGATTTCCAGTTGATACCGGCAGTTGGAGGGAGGCGCCGATCCCCCTGGCGATCCATTCGCTCTGGTTGTATCCTCTTTCTTTAAGCCGCTGGGGATGACCACCGCCGGCTTTGGCGGAGTGGGGACGCCGG
>CAZLDP010000461.1:0-2779 GCA_964558145.1 uncultured Prolixibacteraceae bacterium
GGACAATACTTGCACCCGGGCAAGGAACACATTGATTTCGCCATGTCATTAGGAACCGAAGAAGGCGAATGGACCAGCCTGAATACTGAAGCACACCTGCGTTCTGTTTTTTTCGGACGCTCTGAGACCATTGTGATGGTGGATGGGGCACTGGATATGGGTGAATTCGGTTATATCTATTTTGTCGATTGGGATCAGTTGCGTGGCAGAAAAAGAGTTTGCCAAGTGCAGATTCTGGGTGAATAGATCGTTGTTTTTTTATGAATCAGGCATTGAAAATGCCTGATTCTTTTTATACTAACTCCCCGATACCATAGGGATGGGGCATGTGCCTCACACGATTAGCCAGGATAACCGCGTATTTCAAACGTATGAAATCTATATTGAAGTTATTGGTAATCATTTTCATCGGCTTCATCATCAGTTTGATTCCTGTACCTTCCGGGTTGAGCAGGGAAAGCTGGGTTTTCTTTTCCCTTTTTGTTAGTGTGGTCATCGGACTGATCGTTGAACCTTATCCGGCTGCATATATCGGACTGCTGGGTGTGCTGGTCGCTTGTCTATTGAAAATCGGTCCGGTTATCCCTGAATCTGGCGGATTATCTTCCGACAAAGCGCTTGCGTGGGGATTGTCGGGTTTTTCAAACAATACGGTGTGGCTCATTTTTGTTGCTTTTCTGTTTGCATCGGGCTTTGAAAAAACGGGCCTGGGTAAGCGGATTGCACTGATACTGGTAAACCGGATGGGTAAAAAAACGCTTCACCTCGGATATGCCATTGCGCTGGCCGACCTGATCCTGGCTCCCGTAATGCCTTCAAACACTGCACGAAGTGGTGGAACTCTTTTTCCGATCCTGAAGAACATCCCGGAATTGTTCGACTCATCACCTGAAAAAAATCCCGGGAAAATAGGTTCTTATATGACATGGGTGGCTATTGCAACTACGTGTGTGACAAGTTCCATGTTCCTGACGGCTTTGGCGCCGAATGTGCTGGCAGTGAGCCTTGTGAGACAAGCAGGCATGACTCCCCCGGGCTGGATCGAGTGGTTTTTTTATTTTCTGCCGGTTGGCATCATGCTGGTCCTTCTGGTACCTTTGATTACCTATATCATATACCCGCCCGAACTTAAGGGATCTCCTGAAGTGGCTGAATGGGCAGGAAAGGAATTGAAAAGAATGGGAGGTATCAGTAATGGCGAGGTGAAAATGATTTCTTTGTTTGGGTTGGTTTTGCTGCTTTGGATCTTCGGAGATTATCTGGGAATCCATACAACTTTTTCGGCGCTCGCTGTATTATGTTTCATGGTCATGGCCGGGATTCTTTCATGGAATGATATCCTTTCAAACAAATCGGCATGGAATGTTTTGATTTGGTTCGGGACACTGGTAACCCTGGCCGGGGGACTGAATAATGTGGGCTTTTTAACCTGGATGGCACACGAAATTACCCAGGTAATCACTCATTTTTCTCCTGTCCTCATCATGATCTTTCTGGTAATGGCTTTTTTTCTGATTCACTATTTCTTTGCCAGTATTACCGCCCACGTTACGGCGCTTCTGTCGCTTTTTCTCGTAACCGGGATGGCTGTCCCCGGAATGGATGTGAAGCTGTATACTCTTCTGCTGATGTTTTCAATAGGACTTATGGGTATACTTACACCCTATGGAACCGGACCTAGTCCGATTTGGTACGGATTGGGTTATATTCCTTCCCGGAAATACTGGATGCTGGGCGCTTTCTTCGGGATGCTGTTTTTATCAGTTCTGTTGCTGGTGGGAATCCCATGGATGAAATGGTGGCTATAACCCTTAAACAGGGGAACGAAGTTTTTATATATCACTACCGCTTAAAGAATACAGACATAATTTAATGCCATTTGAGGCCAAACTTGCAGGAGAAACTCGCAAACCCAAAACGGATTATTAGGGCAAATGATTTATTGGAGAAAATAATCAATACTTCAGGTGATATCAAAAACTGAGAAACAGAAAACTCCCGACCAGAATGAGGATCATAAACAGGAAGGGCAACGAAAAAGCAAGCATCCCTGATGGCTGTTTGCTCTTCAAGGAATAGATTTTGCGGATCACCTTGAACCCGTAATAAATACCTGTGAACATTAAAAACAACAGCAAAACGAAAAAGAAAACATCGGTCCAATACGGCAAATTAGGAATCTCGATTTGTTTGAATATCAATGATTTTACTGTTTCAATGCCTCGGATATCTTGAATGATAAGCGGATAATAGGGTAGTTTAGTGACAATTTCCATTAAGGATAGACCCACAAAAAAGAGTGCAATGACAGGAATGAATGCAAGACTGATTTTCCGGACATAATCAACTGCTGAAATATTCACACCCACTGATTTCATTAAGAAATATGGTAATATCCATACAATCAACGGAAATAGGAAAAAAAACCAGCCAACCATGATAAGTTGGTTAAATGCTTCAAAATTTGCTCCAACCATCACCGATAATTTCTGCGGAAAGATGGAACTGCTGAGATCGGATAAGAATGTATAATGTGTTAACTCAAACATCATGGAGCCTGTCATTAAAAACAGGAAAAACACCTCAGAAGGTTTCAATGGTATAACCTGCATCAGGTCATGTGCAAATCCAATTTTCACTAAACTGGGATTCGGACGCTCAGGAAGTGGGGCAATTTGATAGGTTTTACACGATTTCCTACATCCTCCGCATAAAATGCAGTAGTTGTTGGTTTCAATTTCAGCCGTATTTAAAAGGGATAAATTTTGACCTTGATCAA
>CAZLDP010000462.1:0-2778 GCA_964558145.1 uncultured Prolixibacteraceae bacterium
ATTCTGCATTGAATCGGTTCTGGTATGCAAGAATATGAAATGTTTGGGTCACTTCAAAATGATGAGGAATTTAACCCTGCTCTTCGTGAAAAATGAGCAAGGGGAAGAGCTTAATAGAGTTTGACTCCTGTATATTCCAATACAAAAGAAATAAATACCAGAGACATTCGCATTCATGCAGACAAAAAGGATTTGGCGTGCCATGTATCTGAAAATTTTTAACTTTGAAACGGTTCTTTTATTCCCGCGCATTGTGATCAAACCTACCGGCTTTTTCACCCGGGCTGTATCTTAAGGATTGTTACCACGGGCAGATTACCAGGCATATATGACAGATAGTGAAAAATGGAACCTGTTCAGGCAAGGCAATGATGAAGCGCTCTCGATCATTTATTCCGAGAATGCACGGGCTCTCTATCAGTATGGATTAAAACTCACCCACGACCCGGTCATCGTTGAAGATTGCATCCATGATTTGTTTCTTGATCTGATCCGCAACAGAAAGACCATTGGAAGCACCGACAACATCCGGTTTTATTTATTCCTCTCATTCCGGAGAAAACTCGTGAAAAAAATTGGTTATGAAAAAAGGTATTCTGATACCGGGAACGATGAATTGCCTTTCGATATCTGTTTTTCTGCGGAACAGGATCTGATTTCAAAGGAGCAGGAAGAAATGAGGATTAAAGCTCTGAAAACCGCACTGGAAAGTTTGACTCCCCGGCAAAAGGAAGTCATTTATCTCCGGTACACAAAAAAACTCGATTATCCGGAGATCTCCCGGGTCATGGATATGGGGATTGAAGCAACGCGCAATCTTGTTTGCAGAGCCATCAGGTCGCTCAAAGCGATAATGAACTAAAGAAAGATTTCAACCCGGGAAGTCATTTAAACAGGATTGGATGACTTTAAATTATTGCATTCAATTATCACATAAACAGCAAATTGAGTTTTGTTTTTCAAAATAATCAGAAAAAATTGTTTTTCGATGATTATGTTTTGAATGTGGATGGCTTTAACAGTTGTAAACATGATATATGAAATTGGAGGAAATCGATTGGATTGAAAGGCTGGTTCTTGACAAGGAGTTCATCCGTTGGGTACAAAAGCCAACCAGGGATTTAACGGATTATTGGAGGCAATATCTGGCAGATCATCCTGAACGGGTTTCCGATGTGGCAGAAGCAAGGATGATTGTCCGCTCATTTACGGTGGTTGAAGATGAAGTTGCTGAAGAAAGGATAAATGAAATCCGGAACAGGATCAATCAAAGCAGACGCGAAGCCAAAACTATAAAACTTCGCGTGATAATGCGGTATGCGGCTGTTTTTGCCGCCATTATCTGCCTGGGCGGGGTTGCCTTTTATCTGATGAAGCCGGGAAAACCTGTCAACCAAATCACAGAAATCTCCCCTGATTCCCGTGGGAAAGTGATCATGCCGGACGGATCGGTGCACTATTTTGATACAGGGGAAAATACCATCCATCAGTTGGGGGCGGGGAAGATCGCATTGAATGAAGATACGATTACTGAAAAGCAAAAGGTAAGGAAGCCTGCTGATGCCCTGATTCAGATTTTTGTTCCTTATGGACAGCGGATGAAAATCATCATGCACGATGGTTCATTAGTCTGGCTGAATTCCGGAACCCGGTTTTCCTATCCCGAAAGAATGAATGGACGGGTAAGGGAGGTATTTTTATGTGGAGAGGCATTCTTCGATGTTGCAAAAAATCCGGAAGCCCCTTTTTATGTGAATACTCCTGATTTAAAAATAAGTGTAACCGGGACAAAATTCAACATTTCGGCCTACGACGATGACCTTCTCAACCAGACTGTTCTTGTTGAAGGAAGCGTGAATGTTCAGCTTAGAGGAATCCTGCCGGAAAATAATATTGTGCTTCAGCCGGGAGAAATGGCAACATTTAGCAGGGAAAACAAATCTTTTTTCAAGGATAAAGCTGATATTGGCCATTATACCTCCTGGGTCTGCGGGTATCTGATCCTTGAAAAAGAACCGATCTCCGAAGTAGTGAAAAAACTTGAACGATACTATAACCAAAGGATCATCGTCAATGATGCAGTTCGTGGAATTACTTTTTCCGGGAAAGTGGATTTGAAAGATGACCTGAAAGAAATACTGGATGATCTTGCATTTGCTTCCTCTGTGAAAATAGCAGGGAGCGAAGATGGCTCTTATTACGTCAGACCGTAATAATGAAATGGAGCATGCTCCCAACATGCCCCATTTGAATTAAAATGACCAAATGGTCACATTAATAACTAACATGCTAAATTATGAAAAAAAAGTCGAACAACGGGGATTTGTTGCGACATCTCCGGAAATTTTTACTAATGATGAAGGTCACATTGATTCTGATCGCGTTTTCTTCGATGATGGCCCTGGGTACCAACTCCTATTCCCAGAACAAGAAATTTTCACCTGATTTTTCATCGGCTACCTTGCAGGAGTTGTTTTCCTTTATTGAGAAAAACAGTGAGTTTATTTTTCTTTACCAGGATCAAAATCTTGATCTGACAAGAAAAGTACATCTGAGCAAAAAGAAGAATCTTTCGGTGAACGATATGCTGGATGAGGCATTCGAAGGGACCGCGAATGTTTACCGGATTAACGACCGGCAGATTATCATCGGGAAAGCTGATAAATCACTTCAAACGTTGATAACGGCAAAACAGCTTCCTTTAGAAACGGCACAACCAAGAATCATTACAGGGGTAGTGAAAAACAGTTCCGGTGTACCTGTACCGGGAGTTACCGT
>CAZLDP010000463.1:0-2776 GCA_964558145.1 uncultured Prolixibacteraceae bacterium
GGTGAATCCCTCGCCCGACCGTTCGGGGATCCTGAATGCCAGTCCCTCAGGCGAAGACCGCACCAAGGGATTCCGCCTCTTCAGGGAAGGGGGCACCACTTCACAGCGCATCAAGGCCAATGTGGGCTGGGGTGGCGGAGAAACCTGGAATGACGGCGCTTTGATTACAGCTCCCGGTACCAGTTGGATTCATATTGCCTTGTCGGTAAGCGCTTCCAAATGCGTGCTTTACATCAACGGGGCTGGCGTGGAAGTCCCCAACAAGGGGAATATCGATTGGACTGGCGTGGATTTGCTGGGCATCGCTTCAGGAGCCCCAAAATTCACCTATTGGGGACATGGTTATGACCGCAGCCAGTACGATGAGTTGCGTCTTTTCAACCGGGCTCTGACCGATGCCGACATCCAGACCATCATCCAGAACGACAAGCCCTATGTGCCCCGGAACGGCGAGATCTTTTACATGCCTTTTGACGGAACTTATAAAGATCTGATAGGCAACAAGGAAGCCACAAAGGTGGGTTCACCCTCTTTTGGTGCCGGGAAAGTGGGTAAAGCCTATGCAGGCGCCGCCAATTCCTACCTTACCTATCCTGCTTCTGAACTTACCAAGACCACCAGCTTCAGTGCCGCCTTCTGGATGAAAGTCAACCCGGTTCCCGACCGCGCCGGCATCCTGGTGATGGGACCTCCCGATGAAGCCGCCCCTGCAGCCCCTAACAACCGGAAAACAGGATTCAGGTTTTTCCGTGAAGGATCAGCTACAGCCCAGATTTTTAAACTGAATAGCGGCAACGGAACTGCCGACTCCTGGTTCGACGGGGGAGCTTCTGCTACCATTAATCCTACATCCGGAGCATGGACCCACTTCGCCTATACCATCAGCCCTACCGAATGCGTCGTTTATATCAACGGGGAGGTGGCCAAACAGGGTAGTTTCACCGGGATCAGTTGGACCGGGTGCGACATCCTCTCCATCATGTCGGGTGCACCGCGATTCACCGGATGGAACCACTTATCGGACCTCAGCCTGATGGACGAGCTCCATATCTTCAACAAAGCCATTACCCATGCCGAGGTGATTGACATCATGAATTCTGAAAAGTAAATTACAGCTCTCCTGCTCCTTTTGGCAGGATAGTTCCGGGATATCCCCCAGCATGAGGCTGCCCGGATTTTCCGGGCAGCCTCTTCAACGGAGCGCTATCCCTTTCCTGGCTTTGGTTTAGGTGAAACATCCTGTCATTAACTTCCCTCCAATGAACAGACAAATTTTAATGATTCTGCTCTTTTTGCCTCCTTCCCTGCTGACCCGGGGACAGGAAGTCTCTTTTTTCTCAGAGGGTACCACTACCTCCTACTATGACCAGGGATTGGTGGACAAATCGAATTTGGGATCCAGCTCCTTTGAATATACCTACCCTCCCCAAGCTCCCCAGTTCAACGACAAAGTTCCCTGTTCCCCCTTTGCCTGGAAAGGCTTCTCCTCCCTGAAATTCAACTACACCTCTTCAAGTGAGGGGAACTGGAAAGTGACAATATTCAGAAATGATTGGAGCAATGAGGATATCTCTGTCATGGATACCCTGGTGTTCCACCTCTATTGTACTGAAGGGGTGCCTGCTTCAGCTCTGCCCCTCATCGGGATTCGCACCCTTCAGAAAACCGGCTCCGGAGAAATCAATTCACAATTATATCCCCTGTCGGGATTCAACGGATCAGTGCCTCCGGCAAAATGGACCCGGATTACCTTTCCCCTGAAGGTCATCCGTACAGAAGCCGGCCAAACCAACCTCGACCTGAGGGCGGCCAAGGGAATCATCTTCAGTCAGTCTGAGAAGAATAACACTTCCCGGTTGCTGCTGATCGACGAGATCATGGCTTTCAAAGATCCCGGGGAACTGCTTCCTGTCACGCAATTAGCAGCCACAGGCTACGACAGTCATGTAGAACTCTCCTGGGTAAAAACTCAGATGAACCTCCCTGTCAGAATTTATGGATCCTGGGACGGTGGCGCTCATTACTCCATAAGGGGGGAAACCTCGGAGAACTACTTTCTTGATTTTTTCCCTTCACAAGCTAAAAACAGCAACCTGCGATACCGGGTGGTTACCCTGTTTCAGGAAAGGGAATCGATCGCTGCGGAAGTCACTGCTTTGTCCCGTAACTTTACCGACGATGAATTGCTGGATATGCTTCAGCAATATACCTTCCGCTTTTTTTGGGAAGGGGCCCACCAGGCCTCAGGAATGGCTTTGGAGAGAAGCAATGGAAACGGCACTACGGTGGCTTCCGGAGCCACGGGAATGGGGCTTCTGGCCCTGATCGCCGCCCACGAACGGGGGTACCGGCCGCCGGAGGAGGTCAAAGCCCGGATTCTCAAAATCCTCACCTTTCTGGAGACCTGCGACCGCCACCACGGGGCCTGGTCGCACTGGTACAATGGTGACACCGGCAAAACACAGCCTTTCTCGACTTATGACGATGGCGGCGACTTGGTGGAAACTTCCTTTGTAGCACAGGCCCTCATCGCCCTGCGTAATTACTTTTCAGACCCCGGCGAAGTCTCCCGGCAAATCAGGGACAAGGCAAGTCTCCTTTTCAGAGAGATTGATTGGAACTGGTACCGCAAAGACGGGGGGGATGATTTGTACTGGCACTGGTCGCCCACTTATGGTTTCAGAATGAATATGAAAATCACCGGATGGAATGAATGCCTGATCACCTACATCTTAGCTGCTGCTTCGCCTACCCATCCCATCCCTGTGGAGGTGTA
>CAZLDP010000464.1:0-2774 GCA_964558145.1 uncultured Prolixibacteraceae bacterium
ATCGGAACCGGCGTGAGCACCATTTCATTCACCCCAACTGCCAGTGGTTTCGGTTATTTCACCCATAACACAAAAGTCGGAGAGGTATTGCTCAGGCATGGTTATGAATTCGGAATTAAGGAAGACGCCCGCAACATCACTGTCGAAATGATCGCCGAAGGAACAGATCCCCTTCAGGCCAATGTGGAATTTGCAAGACAAAACGGTTTCGAGATTTTCTGGTCTAACAGAATGAATGATACCCATGATGCAGCTCACAGAAAAGACAAACCATATTACCTGTGGACAAAATTTAAAGAGAACAACCCTCAGTTTTTATTCGGAGAAATCGGACAAGGATTGCCCAACGGGCGCTGGAGCTCGGTTGACTTTGCCCATAAGGAAGTCCGCGACTTATGTGTTCAATTTTACAAGGAGGTGTGCGACAATTACGATGTCGACGGTGTGGAACTTGACTTTATGAGGCACTTTGAAATATTTAAGACAGTGGGACATGGCGGGATTGCCACACAAGAACAACTTGATATGCTCACTGAAATGGTAGCACAGATCAGAAAGGTTACCGAAGAAGCCGGAATGAAACGAGGTAATCCCATTCTGGTGCTGACACGCATTCCCACTTCTCCTGAATATGCAAAAAGAGCAGGCGTTGACATAGTAAGGTGGATTGACGAAGGATTGGTTGATATTGTTGTAGGGTCCTGTTATTTTAGACTTGATTTCTGGGAAAACTTTGCAAAACTGGGGAAAGGGAAAAATGTGAAAATGTATGCTGGCCTTAGTGAATCAAGGGTCAGGGAAGAACATCCCCTTCTTATGAGACAACAGAACGCTGTTTTCAGAGCAAGAGCCGCTGCCGCATGGCAAGCAGGCCTCGACGGGATGTATTCTTTCAATGAATACAATACAAGAGTTAAGTATCTCTCAGAGATCGTGGATCCTGATAACCTCATTTCAACCAACAACCTGTATTTCGTTACCTACCGCGATTATACGGCAGGCAGGTGCCTGGCAGGGGGAGATGACTTTTTTAAAATGCCACGGTTATCGCCAACTCCGGGGAATCATAAGAAATTTGACACCGGTCCGTTTGATTTTGACATTGAAATCGGTAATGAATCGGTTAACGCGGACGTTTATACAATTGTATTCGCCGAAAATGTCAGGGCAGATGACCTGGTTGTAAAAATCAATGGCTCACCGACAAAATACTTAACAACATCCGGTGATGGCCTTTATGTGTTTAAAGCAGATCAATCATCAGTAAAAGGCGGGATCAATAAGTTTTACATTGAAGAAAAAAGCGGGGGAAAAGACAATCAGGAGCTGAAGGATGCAGCCATATTCTTCTGTCGCGACAAAAACGATGTTGAAATGAGAAAACTGATTGCTCTTTGTACAGGCAGTCAACAGTGAATTCTAAGAGTATTATGTTGGAATCCCGGAGCCACGCTTAATTATTTACGTGAGCCGTTCTATGTCAGCTTTCCTGTTAATAAGCCATTTGAGCCTGATGACTATAAAATAATTACATCAGACAGAGTTAACGGACGGTATGTTAGCACGCGTGGTTTTGTACAGTATATAATGCGCAATCAACAGCCACAACTCGCATTTGATCCGCAATTTTCAAAGCAGGAGTTTTTGGAGTGGCAAAAAAAGGTCAGAGAAAAGATGCAGGAATTGATGAAGTTTCCCGATGTTACTCCTCAACCACTCCCTAAGTTTCTAAGCAGCGTAAAACGAGATGGATACAGAGTCGAGAAGTGGAAGTTCTATCCACAAACGGGTAGTGTTGTTCCTTTTTTGATGTTGATATCTGACTGTTTCTGCTGAAAACCCGGCTCCGGTAGTTCTGTGTTTACCTGGATCCACCAGCAGCAAGGAGAGATTAGCAGGTGAGGAAGAATTAGATTCTGTATTTGCAGAAAGCAGATTTAATGATGAGAACAAGATGGCAAAGTTTTATGTTCAAGAGGGGATCATTGCTGTAGCAGTTGATAATCCTGGAATCGCGGAAACTTCGGATCTTGAAAAATATTCCGGTAAAAGAATATATGATCGATCGACATTTACCCGGTATTTGATTGATATGGATTGGCATTACATGGGTTTTTCTGCATTCCAAAGTCATCAGCTTCTTAAGTGGTTACGCACTTTAGATTTTATTGATCCGGAACGTATCGTTCTAAATGACCATTCACTTGGGACAGTTGCTGCAATGTATCTGGCTGCGCTTAATCAGGACGTATACGCGGTCGTTTATAATCAATGCATTACCCGTCTTATTGACTATGCAAAGGTAAAGACCAGGCCTGACAGCATTGGACGCCGACCTGAATCAAGCTGGTTTGGACACTCTGTTCCCAGGATGTGGAAATGCTTTGACTACCCTGGTATACTTGCCAGTTTATCACCCCGTCCGGTTATTTTTAGTGAAGAGGCTACCCTCTCGGATATAGAACTTATAAAAAGAGCATATCATATTATGGATGCTGATACTAATTTAGCTGTATATCATTATCCATTATACCAAGATTGCAAGAATCGGAAACATGATTATGAGACTATTCCTGAAGGGCTAAATCATAAAGAATTTTGGGAGTATTATAATATCGATGGTGACAATCACTATTTTAAAGCTGATGTTGTTGTTTCCTGGCTCTAGAATATCCTAAAACCATAAAAATATTAGATTATGGAATCGAAATTAATTGTTGCCGGATTGTTGAGACTGGTTTTGATTTTTGGGATTTTTTCCTGTACTCCTGAAG
>CAZLDP010000465.1:0-2769 GCA_964558145.1 uncultured Prolixibacteraceae bacterium
GGGGGATATGGGGGTCTATGTTAATCTGTTCCTGGATTTCAACCAGAAAGAGTTCTGCTGCAGGATCATGCTCGGCAACCAGGTTCACGGCCATCAGTTTCTGGATCTCCCTTTCCTTCTTTTCGGTGGTTTTATAGAATAATTCTATGGAATAGAGGGTAATTATGGTCATGAACAGGATCAGGTAGCTCATTCCGTACTTTCGGGAGCCCCTGCCGGAATAGAAAAAAGCGATGCTGCCGGTGGCCAGGTAAAGTAACCCGGTTTGCAGGGCAAACTCCCCCGTGCGCAGGAAATGAACGATAAGCAGCAGAAGGGTGGTTGCGGCTAATAACACGAAGGTGGTGCCTGCGGTGACCGACTTGTGTGCTTCGAGGGTCATCCTGACCGATAAAAGGATCAATCCGAAAAGAAGGAGCATCACTGACCCGATTCCCAGCACACTCTGAGGGGTAATTTCGTTGATTTGGTTCAGGGTGAAGGAGAAACTTGAGTTGAGAATCAGTTGTCTGATGAAATAGTCGGCTGTATAATAACAAACTCCTGCGAAGAGGAACAGCAGAAACAGAATCAAGACGGGAGACAGTCCCGAGTTGCGCTCTAACATACTGACTCTCAAGTCGAAATAGAGATTGAGAATCAAGTAAAAAAAGAAGAGTGAGAGAATTATAAAATCGCCTAAGGAGGGCAGCCATCCGCTGAAGGCAAAATGAGCCGGTGCGAAAAAGCTGATCCGGTCAAAGAGTCCTGGGATATTAAATACCAGGTGCAGCCCGTACAGAATGGCGAGGATGAAGGCGGTCAGCAGAAGTTTAACAGTAACTCCCCTATTGATTCTGGAGATTGATTTCCGGATATACACCAGCAACAGGATCAGCATGACCAGGTAAAAGAACCCGGGAAGGTAAATCTGGCTCGACTGCTGGTAGATCTCTCCTTCTGGAACGATCGAGAAGATGGGCTTACCCATGAAGTCAGTAACCGGATATCCCTTGCTGGTACCGGCTTTAATGATCCTGTACGCCGAGGGTAGTTTAAAATCGTCCCTGAAAGTATTATTCAGGTATTGGTTTTCATGCGGATAACTGTATTTTAACAGAATCAGCCCGATAATTGTGAGGGAATCCTGCGTAAGGGAGGTGGCGGCATAATATCCATTGGGGAAATGGACTACCGGAGCGTCGGGTTCCACCGAAAGGGGAAGATGTTCCCTGAATGCAATGGCCCGGTCGGACCAGTAAAACAGATTCCCGTTCCTGTAAATCAGAAATCCGGTTCCCTCTTTTTCGAGGGAATTGTTAAAAGTGGCCAGTTCATTGAGGTACCTGTTGCTGAAATCCGGCAGGGAGGCGATTTCACCAATCGCTGCCAGTTGTTCCCTGAGCAGGAGCTCTTTTCGGGAAAATGTCCGCTGAAACTTGTCGATAAGCTTTTTCTCTGGATTTTCACTGTATAATCCCTTCTCCAGGAATATTCCTGCAGCCAGACACAACAGGATCAGCGACAGCAGCCTGTTTTTGATGAAAAATGCTCCAGCTTTACTCATGATGATACGGATCTCCTCTGACAATTGACAAAGCCCTGTACAGTTGCTCGGCAAACAATAACCGGACCATCTGATGGGAAAAGGTCAATTTTGACAAAGAAAGCTGACCGCTCGATTTTCCGGTTATCTTTTCTGAAAACCCGTAGGGGCCACCGATCACAAAAAAGAGATCGCGACATCCTGCAACCATTTTCTTTTCCAGAAAACCGGCCAACTCTTGGGAAGAAAGCTCCTCACCCTTCTCGTCAAGCAGATAGACGTCACTCTTTCCGTCCAGGAAAGTAAGCATCAGCTCCCCCTCCTTTTCCTTCTGCACCCCGACCGGAAGATTTCTGCTGTTTTTGAGTTCGGGGATCACCTTCAATTCAAAGGGAATATAATGTTTGATCCTTTTCAGATAATCTTCCAAACCTTGCTGCAACCAGGGCGCAACTGTCTTACCGGAAACCACCAGCCAAATCTTCATCCTTTGAATCTTCAATAAAATGTTTAAATTTACATTTAAATTTAAGTTCGTTTCAGCTTTAGCATAGTTTTTGCATGTTCCAAAGTACAAATTTTGACAATGACAAAATAATGAAAGCATTCAATAAATCTGTCGTTCTGCCACTAATACTCCTATTGTTTTCTCTTTTGGCTGTAAGTCAGGTTTTTGCTCAGATTCCCGACGAAATTATACTGAGTCTTAAATCGGGAAACGCCAAAGTGCTGGCCACCTATTTTAATCAGAATGTGGAACTGGTCATTCCCGAACACGACAATGTGTACAGTAAAGCACAGGCAGAACAGATTGTGGCCAATTTTTTCGTACGAAATCAGCCCGACCGTTTTAACATCATCCATCAGAGAGGCAAGGAAGGTGCCCAGTATGTGATAGGGAATCTGGTCACCCGGCAGGGCGCCTTTAGGGTCTATTTCCTCCTGAAAAAAACGGATGGCAAGGATATCATTCATCAACTGCGAATCGAAAAACAAGAATAGTATGCCGCTTCGCCACAGGTTGACGGTGAAGGTCCAGAATATTGCAGGAAGATTTATTTCCTGGGCGAAAGGTGTCAGCATGCCCTTTTTTGATGGAGTTCCCATCTACAATGTAGGTTTGTTTTTCTGGCGCAGCATTGTGGACGGTGCACTTACTACGCGGGCTTCAGCCATTGCCTTCAATTTTTTCCTCGCCCTCTTCCCCGCCATCCTCTTCCTGTTTACCTTGATTCCCTATATCC
>CAZLDP010000466.1:0-2768 GCA_964558145.1 uncultured Prolixibacteraceae bacterium
ACTACTATTTTGCAGATGTTTACAATAAAAAGAAATCGTTTGACAGCGGTATCGAGTATGCCCAGAAAGGCCTTGCCCTCGAAACAGGAGATGCAGAAGCCAAAGCCAAGTTTTATTTTCAGCTCGGTCTCGGACAGGAAGGAAAAGGCCAGACCGCAGAAGCATGCGCTTCATTTAAAAACGCGCTGTTCGGTCCTTTTGCCGAACCCTCAAAGGCAAAAAGGACTAACCTGAAGTGCCAGTAAATCGTTTGTCTCATTTTTTTACGCCCTGACACCGGGCGAAATCAGATAAAAGAAGCAGGAATGACAAATCATCATTCCTGCTTTTTTTTTACAAATTGCAAGCCTGATCCCTGACCATGGGTTCCAGAGGTGTTTTATGGATTATGTCAGACCATCCGGCCATTTTGAACAGGGGCAGGGAGTAATCGCTTTTTGCACACTGCAAGCCTTCGGTCATTGCTGATCGCCACCATTCTTCAGGAATGGGCTTTGGGCGGCTTGTTACCCAGTCCGTAAACCCCTATGATTACTTTTAATATACTGCTCAACTTATGCAGTTCCGGAAGAACCGGAATTTCGTTCACGACCAAATTTAGGAATTTAATGACCAAACGGTATGATAAAATAAATTTCAATTATAAAGCCTCATTTTATTTAACTTTGCCATCTCATTTTATCAAATGATGTTAAATGTTAAATTAATACCCGGGAAGAGTGACAAGACCTAAAACATGGATACCCGATAACAAGGCTGTTGAAAAGTTTGTCAGGACCATTTTCAGTCTCATGTTTCCCTTTGGTGAGGATATTGAAGAAACGGAGCCTCACGACAACGATGGTTCGGCAAGGGAACAATTGCTTATAGTACTCGATGATTTGACCGGCGACAGGGAAAAGGTCGAAGCAGATTTTTTTGCATCCCTTCCGGAATTAAAAAAAGTCCTTCTCAAGGATGCAGAGTTTATACTTGAGTCGGATCCGGCGGCAACAGAGCTGATTGAAGTTTTGGCTGTTTATCCGGGATTTTTTGCAATATTCTGCTACAGGATAGCCCACTCCCTTGCCGGTTCAGGCGTACCCCTTCTTCCAAGAATGATCACCGAATTTGCTCACCGGGAAACCGGAATTGACATTCATCCCGGAGCCAGGATAGGAAGCCCCTTTTCAATAGACCATGGAACAGGAATAGTTATAGGGGAGACAACCGAGATAGGAAAAAATGTGAAGCTCTACCAGGGAGTGACCCTCGGCGCATTAAGCGTCAACAAGGGAAAAGCATCAAGCAAGCGCCATCCCACTATCGGCGATAACGTGATCCTGTACGCGGGAAGCACGATACTTGGTGGTGAAACGGTTGTGGGAAGGAACAGTATAATAGGAGGCAATGTATGGTTAACCGAAAGCGTGGCTCCATTTTCGGTAGTTTATCACAAAAGCCAGATAGTTGTAAGGAACAATAATGATTTCAGGGAGTCCGGCAGTTTTATAATTTAATTAAAGGTAAAGACATTCATGAAGGCAGATTCAGTACTCGATCTTATTGGAAACACGCCTGTTGTCAGGATAAACCGGCTTTTCGATCCATCGCTGAACGTATGGTTAAAGTTTGAAAGGGCAAATCCGGGTGGAAGCCTCAAAGACCGCGTTGCCTTGTCGATGATCGATGAAGCCGAGAAGAAAGGATTGCTGAAACCCGGAAGCGTCATTATTGAACCCACATCGGGAAATACTGGAATCGGACTCGCAATGGTGGCAGCCTGCAGGAATTACAGGGTCATACTGGTCATGCCTGAATCGATGTCGCTTGAAAGAAGATTGATAATGAAGGCATACGGGGCGGAGTTCGAACTCACCCCAAAGGAAATGGGGATGAAGGGAGCAATTGAAAGGGCAGAGCAGCTGAAATCTGAAATACCCGGAGCGTGGATCCCCATGCAGTTCGACAATAAAGCCAATCCGGAAATTCACATGAGAACCACAGCCCGCGAGATACTGACCGATTTCCCGGAACGGCTCGACTGTGTGTTTGCATGTGTGGGTACGGGAGGTCACCTTACAGGATGTGCCAGGATACTGAAACAAAGCTACCCCCTGCTGAAGGTGTTTGCCATTGAACCTGAACTGTCGCCGGTGCTAAGCGGAGGGACACCCGGTCCGCACCCGATACAGGGAATTGGTGCCGGCTTTATACCATCCATACTTGACACCGACCTGATTGATGAAGTTGTCAGGATAGGGAAGGAGGAAGCTTACTCATTTACCCGCAGGACTGCCAGGGAAGAAGGACTGCTCGTTGGAATATCGACTGGAGCGGCTCTGGCTGCAATCTATCAGAAAAAAGACAGCCTGCCTGACGGGTCCGTCATTCTTACATTCAATTACGACTCTGGTGAAAAGTATTTGACAACGGAAGAGTTGTTCTGAGGTCACGGGGCACAGAGCACAGGGCACAGGGCGCAGGGCACGAAGACAAGTCTTGCAGGTCTTGCAGGTCTTGCAAGTCTTGCAGGTCTCTTACAATGAGATATTTGACTACGCTAAACGCTAAACGCTAAACGCTAAACGCTAAACGCTGAACACTAAACGCTAAACCCTTAACGCTAGCCGCGTGCCGCGTGCCGTTCTTCTCAAGCTTACAAGGGTTAAAATCAAAAATTAATTGCATATCCAAAAAACCTGTTTATCTTTGACCATCCGGTTAAACCAACTGGATAAACTAAAAGGTTAAAATATGACAGAAGTTGAAAAACAAACCGAAGACAG
>CAZLDP010000467.1:0-2766 GCA_964558145.1 uncultured Prolixibacteraceae bacterium
GCAAATGCTCCCCAAAGCCACCTTTGCCGAACGGGAATGGATGACTGAACAAATAAATGTAGTGGAGCAAATAAATCATTTATTTACTTATCCCTATATACTTGAACGTTATAACAACGACAAATTAAATATTATCGGTTGGTATTATGTAATTGAAACGGGCGAAATCTATAACTATGACGTTGATAAAGGTTTTTTTGAATTGATTAATGGGTAACCTTCTGTGTTTTGATAAGATTGTTATCCACACTGTTTACTATCATCCAGGATATTATTTTTGCGATTGATTTACAGTGAGATAACTATAAAATTCTTTTTGCCAGGATATTTTTGTTCATAAATACTGGATCCTTCATCCCCAGGGGAAATGTACTTGATTTCTTTAAAATAATCTTTTCTAAACATTTTTTCTGTTTCGAGTGGCAATTCAATATTATCAATCAATAAAACTGAATTTCCTCCATCTGCTGTAAAGCTGGATAAGGTCTCTTTGAGTGTGAAAAGCTCTATTTTAACAACCTCTTTTACTCCTTTATTTTCATACGATGCCAAATCTGTTTTATTCGTACTGCGTTGTAATGACTTTATGAAAACCGGGTTAAGAGCTTCAAATATTTTCTGTGTAATCACAGTATTGTTTAAGGTGTAGATAATTAAGTCCTTAGAAATTTCATTGGGAATGAAATTTCGAGTATAAATTTTTATGGCTGCGACACCTTGGCCAATTGTATCTGATAATGTTGCATCAGAAACAAGTACCATTTTTAAAGAATCATTTTTGACAAATTTCACTTCCTCAAATGCCTGGGGCATTAATGTAGTTACAAGAGTACGTGAATAATAGGGCATCAGCTTATCATTGATGTAATAATTCCACGATTTCAAATAGGTGGCATTGGATGACCCGATTCCGCTTTCCAAAGTGAGCGATCCCCCGCCGGGAATTAATTCAAAAGTTTTTTGCGTAATCATACGTTCGCCTTCAGAGTGAACCGAGAATGTAAAGCCATGGGTATTTGCAATGTATCGGGGATCGATGGAATTATAAATGCTCCCGGATATGGGGCAAACAATGCTCGCGCCAGGTTGTTGCAATACAATGGTTTCTTCATTGTTTATTTTCAGATCACGACTGCAATTCTCTTTATTGGTACAACTTGTCATTAACGATATAATGATTATGACAAGTGTTAAATGATCCCTTAAATGGAATGATTCTAAACTAATATTTTTCATAAGGCTTAAAGTTTATAATTCAAATTTCTGCAAAATAAATGAATAGAACAAGTGTTTTGACCCTCTTTTTTATCCATTGTTGCAGTTGGATTTGTAGAAAATGTATAGTTTCGTTTCCGGGTATAAACCGAACCTGAAAAAAGAATAGCTATGAAAAAATTTCTCTATTTCATCCTGGCTGTCGTGTGGATAGCAGGATGCACATCCCCAGGACAGATTCCTGCCGGTTGTCAGACCTATGAAGAAGCTAACATTCCCGATACGGTTCATTCTGACTGGAATACTGTTGCCGACGGGCTGCATGCCTCTTTGGGCAGTATCGACAGCCGGTATGAAAAACAGGAGGTTCCGGGAGTTGAAGTACATGAGAGCTGGAGTGGCTCTGCTTGGAAGGGAGAGCGTGTATCAGCCCAGTTGGTTCTTTGGAGCAAAGACAGTGTGGAGCAGGTTCGCTTCCGGTTTTCCGATTTTGTCTCTTCCGGAGGGAATACCCTTGCTGCAGAAACGGCACAGGCACGGTTTGTCAGGTATGTCATTACCGATGAGTTTGCGGAGGGTTGCGGCAAACGCAATCCGGCAGACTATGCCAGTTCCTTAAGCGCCGACGTGCTGGATCCACTCCCTTGTTTTAATATGTCGCCACGGACAGCCCGTCCGGTTTGGGTTACCATTGACGTGCCCGCTGATGCTGCAGCCGGTGTCTACACTTCCACGCTGCAACTGATGGCCAAAGGGGAGAAGCCCCGGGATTTTACCCTTACGCTCGAGGTGCTCCCGCGAACCCTTCCGGAGCCGGCAGATTGGAAATTCCATCTCGACCTGTGGCAGAATCCCTACTCGGTTGCGCGCGTCGAGGGGGTGGAACCCTGGAGTGAAGCCCATTGGAAAGCATTGTACCCTGTGATGAAGATGCTGGCCGATGCCGGACAAAAGGTGATCACTGCCACGCTCAACAAGGATCCCTGGAACGGCCAGACGGAAGATGCCTATGGTTCAATGATCGGGTGGACCCGGAAAAACGATACTACCTGGGTTTACGATTACACGGTCTTTGACCAATGGGTGCAGTTTATGATGGACCTGGGCATCCGTGATCAGATCAATTGCTATTCGATGGTTCCCTGGGGCAATTTAGTCTATTATTATGATGAGCAACAAGGTTGTGAAATAAAGGTTTCTGCTGCACCGGGAACGCAGGAGTACGCCGGGTTGTGGAAACCCTTCCTTCAGGATTTTATCAGCCATCTTGAACAGAAGGGATGGAAAGAGATCACCCGCATTGCCATGGACGAACGGGCCCCTGCTGAAATGCAGGCAATGCTGAAGTTGTTAGGTGAAACAGCTCCCGGAATGGGTGTGGCCCTTGCCGATAACCATAAAAGCTACCAGCTCTATCCTGATCAGTTGACCGATTTGTGTGTGGCCCACGGTGCCACAGTGGAAGCCGGTGACAGGGTGTACCGTGCGCAGAAAGGATATGTGACAACATGGTATGTCTGTTGTGGCCATGTATTTCCCAATGTTTTTACC
>CAZLDP010000468.1:0-2758 GCA_964558145.1 uncultured Prolixibacteraceae bacterium
CTATAAACCAGGGGATCGCCAGCCGGATCGGTACCCAGTTTATGGTATTTTACCATCTGGTTTTCGTTGGCCTTGGAGAGGGCACTCCCTTCCCTGGGCTCGTTGTAACAACTGTAATAAAACCCTCCGTCGTACCACGAAGTCCCTGAAAATTTAACCCACTGGATATGATCGGGAAGTATTTCGCCTGTAGCGATGTCTTTGACGAAAATTTCCTGCCAGTCCGATCCTGACCTTGAAATCCGGTATATTAGATATTTTCCGTCACGGGTGATTTCAGTACCCGCCAATGCCACGGTGCCGTCAGCCGAGAGGGTGTTGGGATCGAGAAGCACCCTGGGAACTCCCTTCAACGAGTCAGCCATAAAGAGTACACTCTGGTTCTGAAGACCATCGTTTTTGCTGAAGAAATATTTCCCTGCACGCTTGTAGGGAGCTGAGATCCGGGGGTAGTCCATCAGTTCCGTAAGCCTGGCTTTGATGGAGTCTCTGCCCGGCAAGCCGTTGAGGTAAGCAAAAGTCACTTCATTCTGTTTCTCCACCCATTGGGCGGTCTCTACCGAATTGTCATCTTCCAGCCAGCGGTAGGGATCTTCCACCGGAGTTTGAAAAAAGGTGTCAACCACGGTATCCTTCCGGGTTTCCGGATAATGAAGCCGGGATGTAGGTGTGGTGCAGGAAGCTATCCCTATCATGACAGTCAGCAATAAGAAATTTTTCATATGTTTAATCTATTATGTTGTGATGGTTCATTCCGTGAAAAACATTCAATACTCTTGTGATTAATTATTCGGGTTGATACTTAATTGATGCATGAATTTTTCATCACATAATTATTTTCCCCCGGAAACAAGGGCGCAATTTACGATTTTTCTGCCTGATAAGCCCTGATAAATGACATTGTTTCCGCCTGCGCCGGCCCTGGAATCAAAGGGATATTCGATTTTAGCCGGTAAGAATACTCAGAAGTTCCCTGATCAGGTAGTTTTGGTTACCCTGTGAAGCCGGCAGGGCGTCGGTCAGCAAAGCGATCGCTTCGTTCCGGATTTCAACAGGGGGCAAGGGATTCATGTTTTCTATGATGGTGAAGGCCTCAAAAGCCGTCTCAAAAGGGGAATGAACTGTCAATTGGACCAGAAGCGGGAACCAGGGGGAATAATCAAGGCCGTTTTGCCAACAGCATGCAAGCAATTGCTTTCTAACCGGGAAAAACCGCTCCTCAGAAATGGCCTCAGCGAGATAACGGGCAGTCTCCCTGAATTTTGCCTCACCCAGCATCGTAAGGATCGCTCCGGATACTTGCGGAGAAGGGGCCTCTAACAACATGTCGAGCAACCTGGGAAGGTAGAGGGGATTTCCAATTTCCCTCAGGCGAAGGAGCACTTCAAGGACTTCATCTTCCTTTGGGG
This sequence comes from uncultured Prolixibacteraceae bacterium, assembly GCA_964558145.1. GTDB lineage: Bacteria > Bacteroidota > Bacteroidia > Bacteroidales > Prolixibacteraceae > UBA1413. Next base: position 1,410 of record CAZLDP010000468.1, read on the forward strand.
AGGCAAGAAGGGCCAGAACAGCCGGATCGGTTTTCATTTTTTTCTTGTCGCTCATGGTCTTTGCAATTCTGTTTTTCTGTTGTGCAAATTTAGTGATTCATAGCTCCTGACAAGGGAATGGCTCCCTTTCGATCCGATCAGACCTGCTGCGTGAACTTCTCCCTCAACGCCCTTCCCGTATGGGATTCCCTGCACTGAATAAGATTCTCGGGAGTTCCCTCAAAGAGAAGCCGTCCCCCTTCCTCGCCACCTTCGGGTCCAAGGTCAATCACCCAATCGGCCGATTTGATCACTTCGGGATTGTGTTCAATAACCACAATGGTATGGCCCCTTTCCATCAGGGCATTCATGGCATCAAGCAGTTTGCGGATGTCATGAAAATGGAGACCTGTGGTGGGTTCATCAAAAATGAAGAGGGTAGGGGTCTCCTTTTCCTTAGCCAGGAAGGAAGCCAGTTTTACCCGCTGGCTTTCTCCCCCTGAAAGGGTGCTGGACGACTGCCCCAGTTTTATATATCCCAAACCTACATCCTGTAAGGGAATCAGTTTACGGACAATCTTTTTTTCGGTGGAATTCTTTCCCTTGCCGAAAAATTCAACAGCTTCATTTACAGTTAAATTCAGTACATCGTCGATGTTAAGACCCTCATATTTGACATCTATAACCTCCTCCTTGAAACGTTTTCCCCCGCAACTTTCACAAACAAGGTAGACATCGGCTAAGAATTGCATTTCCACCTTGATGGTTCCCTCTCCCTGGCATTCGTCGCACCGGCCTCCGTCGATATTGAAAGAGAAGTGCGAAGAATTGAGCCCCTGGTATTTCGCCAACGGCTGATCGGCAAACAATTTTCTGATCTCATCATAGGCCTTCAGGTAGGTTGCCGGATTGGAACGGGAGCTTTTCCCAATGGGACTCTGATCGACCATTTCAACCGCAGTAAGCAGGTGAAGATCTCCCTTCACCGAATCGTGTGAACCGGTGCGCTCATTGTATCCTCCCCACAGCTTTGCCAGGGCCGGATAAAGGATGCGGGTTACCAGGGAGGACTTACCGCTGCCGCTCACCCCGGTAACTGCCGTGATGGTATTCAGGGGAAATTTTACATTCAGATTCTTCAGATTGTTCTCCCGCGCCCCGCGCACCTCGATGTAATTGTTCCACTTCCGGCGATAGCCGGGAATCTCTATTTTTTTTCTGCCGGTAAGGTAGTCGGAAGTTAGACTTCCTTCGCTTTCTTCCAAGAGGGAGGGAGCGCCCTGGAAAACAACCTCTCCCCCATGACTGCCCGCACCGGGGCCCATGTCGATGATCTGGTCCGATGCCCTCATGATTTCTTCGTCGTGTTC
>CAZLDP010000469.1:0-2741 GCA_964558145.1 uncultured Prolixibacteraceae bacterium
GACTGGTGGTGACCACGATTTTCCCGTTGCCGGGGAATTTCACGGAGGCTAAGTTGGTAGAGGTCTCCACCATTCCGGGCATGCGGGTGCTCCACTCGAGGACGCCGTGGGGGACTGCCACCAGGGCGTTGAGAAGACGGGCCTGTGCCGCCTTGCCCATGACCGATGCCGGAGTGGGCACTGAATCAGCCGTAAGCGAAAGTCCGGGTTCAGTTTTGGCAAATTCAAACTTCACCAGGGTAGCAAATGCTTCAAAGTTGGCGATCAGCTTTGTTTTAAGGGTGGCGGGTAGGGTGACGATGGCGCGGGCCTCACGGGCGATGGCATTGCGCAGGTTGCCGCCGTCGAAACGGGCCAGGGAGATTCCAAGGCTGCTTTGGGCGCTGCGAAGGAATCGGGCCAGGATTTTATTGGCATTTCCGAGACCTTTGTGGATGTCATCGCCTGAATGACCCCCTGTCAACCCGGTGACTGACAATTCCACGGCCAGGTTGCCTGCAGCGACGGGTTCCTCCTGATATTGAAAAACAGCTACCGTATCGATGCCGCCGGCGCAGCCGATGAAAATCTCGCCTTCATCTTCCGAGTCGAGGTTGAGGAGGATCTTGCCGCTGAAAAAACCGGGTTGAAGCGCGTTGGCACCTGTCAGGCCGGTCTCCTCGTCGACAGTGAAGAGGCACTCGACAGGCCCGTGCCGGAGGTCGCGGGCAGTGAGCACCGCTAATTGGGCGGCAATGCCGATGCCGTCGTCGGCTCCCAGCGTGGTCCCGTTGGCGGAAACCCATTCTTCCCCGATCACCCCTTCAATGGGATCCTGGGTGAAATCGAAGAGTTTGTCGCTGTTTTTCTCACACACCATGTCGAGGTGGGTCTGAAGAACTACCACCGGCGCTTTCTCCCTTCCGGGTACTGCCGGTTTGGTGATCAGCACATTGCCGGCCTCATCCCGTTTGCCCTCCAGATCATGGGCAGCGGCAAAATCGAGCAGCCAGGCGATGATCTTACCTTCTTCTTTCGAAGGCCTCGGGATCCGTAGAATCTCTGCAAAATAGCTCCACAGGGGCTGGGGGGATAAATCGGAAAAGGATTTCATGATAAAACAATTAATGGTTGATAGGGTATCTTTTCAATCCATGCTTTTTTCGCCGTAACCTGAAATTCAGCTACCAAGTACTTTATACCACTATTGAAGACAAATCCCAGTTTTTTGAAAATTTCAGGCATATCAGTTTCTTTTTAATATTGACAAAAATAATATATTTTTGCTGACATGGAATCGATCAGAGAGATATACAGGATAGGGCAGGGGCCATCGAGTAGTCATACCATGGGGCCTGCCAAAGCTTCGCGGATGTTTTTAGAGAAGTATCCGGCGGCGGATCATTATAAAATTACACTTTACGGGAGTCTGGCGGCCACGGGAAAGGGACACCTTACCGATGAGGCGGTGCTGGATGCTTTTTATGGCCGGAGAGCGGAACTGGTACAGGAACCTTTGGTTTTTCTGCCACGCCATCCCAATGCCCTGAAATTTGAAGCCTTCGATGCTTCAGGAGAACATACCGGGGAGTGGACTGCTTACAGTGTGGGCGGGGGATCAGTCGTTGACGACCAAACCGTTTCCGAAACAGACCATGTGTATCCCCATTCGACAATGGATGCCATCCTGGCCTACTGTCATGAGAACGGGCTTCGCTTCTGGGAGTATGTCGAACGTTATGAAGACGCCGGCATAGGGGAATTTTTGGAAGAGGTCTGGAAGGTGATGCAGCAGAGCATTCGTCGGGGACTGGAAACGGAGGGGACGCTGCCCGGTGTGTTGAAGCTGCCGCGGAAAGCCGGGGAGATCAAAGCCAAGGCCCGAAACTATTCGGGGCCTTTCAAGCGGAGGGCCCAGATCTTTGCCTATGCCCTGGCTGTCTCGGAGGAAAACGCTTCGGGAGGGATTATCGTCACCGCTCCCACCTGCGGGGCCAGCGGGGTGCTTCCGGCTGTACTCTATTACCACAAACGGGTCTACAAAATTCCTGATGATCAGATTATCAAGGCCTTAGCTACGGCGGGGCTGATCGGGACACTGGTAAAAACCAACGCCTCCATTTCCGGTGCGGAGGTGGGATGTCAAGGGGAAGTGGGCACGGCCTGCGCCATGGCATCGGCCGCCGCCAGCCAGATGATGGGCGGCACCATTAACCAGATCGAATATTCAGCCGAAATGGGTCTGGAGCACCACCTGGGACTCACCTGCGATCCAGTGGCCGGACTGGTGCAGATTCCCTGCATTGAGCGGAATGCCTTCGGGGCACAGCGCGCCCTGGCCCATAATACTTATGCCCTGATGTCGGATGGACGCCACCGCATTAGCTTCGACGAGGTGGTACAGACTATGTACGAAACGGGCATCAATATCCAGAGCCAATACAGGGAAACTTCCCTGGGCGGACTGGCGCTGAGGGATGCCATGCCGTGAAGGGGAGACTGAGGGAACAATTAACAATTAACAATTAACAATTAAAAATTAAAAAGTTGAACCTTTGAACGGCACGCAGTGCCATTGAACGGCGAAGCCTTTGAACCTTTGAACAATTGTTGAACCCTTGTTGAACCTTTGAACGGCGAAGGCTTTGAACAATTAGCAATGAACAATTAGCAATGAGCAATGAACAATTAGCAATTAGCAATGAACAATTTGTCAATGTTTAAATCACGTGGACTGGTTGAACCATTGTTGAACGCTGAGG
>CAZLDP010000470.1:0-2731 GCA_964558145.1 uncultured Prolixibacteraceae bacterium
TTGATGGAGTATCCTTCGTGCATCCGCCAATATTCCTTGTACTCAGGCTCCTCATAAACCTTGTATTTGCTGGTGGAGTAGGTAAAGTTAGCACGGGCCGACGACCAGAAATCCTTATTCCAACTTTGTTTATAGTCGGCCTGGATATCGACCCCCTTTGCAGTAGCCTTACCTATGTTGGCAGCAATAGATGACTGCAGCCCCATTGTGTTGGGGATGTCGGCACGCGTCATAAAAATGTCAGATCGTTCTTCTGTAAAATATTCAGCAATCACATCGACTTTGCCGAACAACCCTATTTCTGCAGCATAGTTGCTCTTCAGCGACTTTTCCCAGGTGATGGCATCGTTGGCATACCGTTTCACTGAAATTCCATTGGAGGAAACACCCCGGTTTTCACCGAAATAGGAGGATCTTGCATCATCGCTCATGATCATTTCCGACAAATAGTAGAAACGGTTAGACGATGAGCCGATATTGTCGTTCCCCACAAGACCGTAAGAATAGCGCAGTTTCAGGTTGGTGATCACCTTCTTCAGCGGATCAAAGAATTTTTCTTTGGAAGCAACCCATGCGAGACCGAAAGAGGGGAAGAAACCCCAGCGGTGATTCTTGGAGAAACGCTCCGACCCATTGTAGCCGAAGTTTAATTCAGAGTAATACTTGCCGGCCCATCCATACGTAAACCGGCCGGCAAGGCCTGCGTTTCGCGAGGGGAGTGACATCTGGAGCGAACCGGCATTGGCTTCCAGATTTTCACGAATTGTTAAAACCAACAATCCGCTGAGGCTGCTTTGACCGAATTCACGCGCCCAGTTCAACCGGTTTTCAGAATACATCGTACTGATCACATTTTTCTCCCCTTCGCTATAGGTAAGGTAATCGGTTCCGGATTCGTTCAACCGGGTGATGTGATACTCTCCGGTATAGGAATCATAATAATCCATTGCATACCAGTAAGGTTGGAAGCTTCTGTATATGGAAAAATCAGCATACCGGGTCAGGTTAAGAAGCGTCATGAAGTGCAGCCCCTTGGTGATGAAGTCAAGTTGTTGGTTCAGTTCCACCGCTGCAATCATCTGTGAGCGATCGTAATCCTTGTAACCCCGGACCATTTGGGCATAGGGATTGATATAACCGCCATCATCGTAGTTTCCGAACATGATGTGTTTGTATCCGATGTGGTCCTTATCTTCAGGATAAAAAGCAGGAAACAATACCGGATCAGAGTGCATGACCTGGTTGTAAACCGAGCTACCACCGTTCAGGGGGCCGGTATAGTCATCGAAGTTACCGGTCAGCCTGACTGACAACTTGGTTGTCGGGCTGGTGTTGATATCCACGTTGGCACGCAGAGTGTAATTTTTTGAATCGATGTTGTTGTTGAAAGAATTGCGCTTGTCGACGTTCAGGATACCTGCATCGTGGGTAACTGCACCAGACACGTAATACGAAGAAACTTTGCCACCCCCCCGGATCGACAGATTGGCGCGTTTGCTGTTTGAGAAATCCTTGAACAACATTTTGTACCAGTCGTTACTGGGGTAGATCAGGCGGTTGGCATTCGGTTTGCCGGTCTGCTCAATCTTGTCGCTGCTGTACATCAGTTCGCCCAACGGATCCCGTGTAGAAATCGCCTCGTTGTACGACTTCATGTAGGTCACCGGATCAGCCAGCTCAATGGTCTGGGTCGGAACCGACAATGAAGTTTCCAAACGGGCAAAGATTTTTGCAGGTCCTTCCTGGCCCCGCTTGGTGGTAACCAGAATCACACCGTTCGCCCCGCGAGCACCATAAAGCGCTGTGGCAGTGGCATCTTTCATGATAGAGAAACTTTCAATATCGTCGGGTTGCAAACGGGCAAGGTCGGTACTCGTCAGTTCAATGTTGTCAATCAGAATAAGCGGCCGGGTATTGGCTCCGAAAGTAGTAATCCCACGCACGAAGAAATCGGCATTATCCTGCCCCGGCTCACCGGAACGCTGATAAGCAATAATCCCCGCTACGTTACCGGCTAAAGCCGTAGTCAGGTTGCTGGACGGAACCTTCAGCTCGGCAGGAGAGACCGTGGTAATGGCGCCAATCACACTCTCCTTCTTCTGTTTTCCAAAGGCCACCACGGTTACTTCATCCAATTCACTGGCCTTGGGGGCCATCTGAATTTCAAAAAACGTTTTGTCCCCTACTATCACAGTCTGCGATTCCATCCCAATAAAGGAGAACACCAGTTTGTCGGTCGCGGAAACCTTTATTTCAAAACTTCCGTCCACATCAGTAGTCACACCCCGCGGTGTGTTTTCGATGACAATGGCCACACCCGGCAATGGCTGCCCGGTTTCCTTTTCAAGTACCCGTCCCTTCACCGAAATTTGCTGAGCCAGCAAATGCGATGGAACGATCAGCGAGAAAAAGAGCATCAATAAAGCTAAACTTAATTTTTTACCCATCTCATTCAAAGTTATATTAATTACACAGGTTAAAAGAGCCTTTTTCCTTCAAGAAACCCCCTAATGAAAAGAAACCGGGAACCGAAAACCGGAGGAACGCGGCGACAGGTTCTTCCCCTTCGCCATCTTTCCATGCTTCTTTTTTTTCAGGTGTTTTTCCGCAAAGCTAAACTAAAAATCAATTTGTACAAACGTTTGTGCAAATAAATTAACAAATATTGTAGGAGAGGGGATAAACAGGGGTCTTGTCTTCAAAATAGACTGTATATCAAATATTTATATTC
>CAZLDP010000471.1:0-2728 GCA_964558145.1 uncultured Prolixibacteraceae bacterium
GCTTCTGGTTTCGCTGATCCCAAATTCCTGTTTTTTTCAACAAATATTCCGACCAGCCTCTGTCACTTGCGTCTGCCTTCTTTTTTCCGGCCAACACTGGGAACAATACGTTTTCCCACAAAGTACACTGCGGTAAAAGATGGTGTTGCTGAAAGACAAAGCCCAGCTCATGGTTTCTGAACCATGCCAGTTCAGCTTCAGAAAAATCAGTAATTGATTTTCCTTTTAAAACCACCTCTCCGGAATCAGGACGATCGAGCCCCCCAATCAAATTGAGCAGTGTAGTTTTCCCGCTTCCGCTGGGGCCTGTTATCCCTACGCTCACTCCGGCATCCAATTGCCAGTTCAGCCCGGATAACACAGGCCGGAATGAGTGACTTCCGGGAATTCCGTATCCTTTATATACATGGTTAAGTTTCAGCAGTTCCATCTTTCTCTGTTTTTCAGCGCGTATGATCAGCCTTTTACTAATTATCTTTTGTACCGGGTGAAGCAACAGTCTCCCTCTCCCTGATCAGTTTACGGTACACCTGAATCATTTCTCCGGCATGTACATGGATATTAAACGATTTTTCCACCCCTTCCCTTGCGCTGTAGCTCAACCTTTCAAGCAAAGCGTTGTCGCGCAGGATCCCCGACCAGGAAGCGGCTAACATTTCAGGCGTATTGGGTGCATACACCTCTCCCCCCTGAGAAAGCCTGACAATTTCAGGGAACGCCCCCAGAGCGGGTTGCACAATGGGAATACCAGCCGCCATCAACTCAGGAAGGTACATCCCAAAAGCCTCTCCTTTCCTGACCGGAACCGATGCAATGGCTGTTTTCCTGAAAAACTCCTTTCTACCCTCTCCTTCAAATTCTGCATGAAAATCGACTGAATCAATCAAACCGGCCCGTGCAATCCGTTTCTTCAAACTGTGGATAAAGGAATGGTCGGCCGATGTAGATCCTCCGGTCACTACAAGGCTGACATCCCTGAAATCTGGCTCCCTTTTCAATATCAGAAAGGCATCCACTACAATGTCCAGGCCGTTTTCATGGCACATCCGCGAGATGTACCCGATAGACCTGTTTTTTTCGGAGGAAGGGATGAATTCATATTCTTGGGGGTCCACACCCAGGTAGATGGAAAACACCTTTTCGTCGGGGAGAGCCATTCGCTCTTTCATCAACCCGGCAAAAAAGTGGCTCACGGCAATGAAGGCATCGACGTCGGCCGACTTCTCCTTCATCAGTTTCCAGATTCGTTCACGGAAGGCGGGCTTCATGACGTCAACCCAGACATCCTCATCCTGAAGGGAGCAGACGATAGGCACATCCATGCGTTCGCGGATGCGTCTGGCCAATCCCAGGAGCAGGGCATTGGAGAGGTGGATGACATCGGGTTTACAGTGCTCAGCCATCCAGTCGATCATCCGTTCCAATTCCTCCCTTTGCTCCCCCTCTTCTCCCAAGAGCATGGACACAGTCATCTCCTCAAGTCCGGCAGCATTGGTTGATCCAGCCATGGAAGCGGCCAATTTCAGCACCGGCCCGGTGTTCAGAAGCCTGTCGAACCAGGCGGGTGCCTTCCGCAGAAACGGAATCATCTGTTTGAGGTAAATGCTGACGGCCCCATAAAAGAGAGGGATATCGCTCAGGTCACGTTCGTCGGAGAAAAGAGGCAGGTACATGGGTATCTTGACTACCTGGTGACCTTCTTTCCTGAGGGCATCCACATATTTGCTGTCGCGCAAACAGTTGCCGCAATAAAAGGAGCCCCCCGACCCAGGGATAATTTGCAATATATTCATGTCTTAAAAATAGGAATTATTCAGGATTTCGGATTCATTCAAGATTCCAGGCTCAGGATGGAGTCAGTTTCCGAAGCAGTAAATATTTCCGTCGGAAGCGCCCAGGATGATGCGGTTACCGGCGACGGCTGGATTGCTGACGATGGCTGAACCCACCTCGTAGCGCCAGAGTTCCTTGCCGTCGGCGAGGGTCAGCAGGAAGAGGTCACCCCGCATGTTGGCAACCACAATGCTTTTCCCGGCGATGACAGGTGACGCTTCCACCCTGTTTCCTGTGTTGAAGCTCCAAAGTTTTTTGCCGCTGTTTTTGTCGAAACAGTATATGTTTTTATCGTGATTCCCTGTAACGACGTAGTTTCCTGCTACCGAAGGGGAGGCGATAAAGGGAAGTTTAACTTGAGAATCTGCCCATTTCCAGGTGATGGCCCCGGCGGTCATGTCGACCTGCGAAAATTTGCCGTCGTAATCTCCGATCCAGGCTTTCTGGCCTTCCACGGCCACGGAACCGGCCACATAGGTAGCCACGTTGATTTTTTTAACCGCCTTTCCGGAAGCGATATCCACCAGGTGGAGGAACCCGTCGCATCCACCGAAAATAGCCATCCCGTTGTGACAAGCCGCCGCCCCGTTGATGTAATTGTCGGATTCATACTTCCAGAGTACTTTCCCCGTGGCAGCATCCACACAGTGAAGATAAAAATCGTAACTGCCCACTAACAAACGGATCGATTTCCCTGATTGGATCCAGTTAACCGAACCCACAATCTGGTTTTCGGTTTTATATTCCCACACCTTTTTGCCGGTTTTAAGATCCAGGGCATACAGGGTACCGTCGAGGTTTCCGATATAGACTTTTCCGTCGAGGAGCAATGCCGGGGCTTCGAATCCGTTGGTGGTTTTGAACTGCCAGAGCAGTTTTCCATTCATGTCGAGAC
>CAZLDP010000472.1:0-2726 GCA_964558145.1 uncultured Prolixibacteraceae bacterium
GTGCTGTGGGTATTACGACCAGTGAAAGTCTTGAAAATCGACCTATTGTATCTGCTGGACAGGGCCTTCAAGGGGTAATTCCTAATCTTAATATTACTTTCAGGAATGGAGACCCTAATACTTTGGCTGATTTTAACGTCAGAGGCTATGAATCAATTAATGGTGGAAGCCCGCTTATCCTGATTGATGGTATTCCTATGTCACTGGATAGAATTAATCCCCAGGATATTCAGAGTATCAGTGTTCTGAAGGATGCATCTGCAGCGGCAATATATGGTGCGCGTGCTGCTTTCGGAGTAATCCTTGTTGAAACAAAGAAAGGGGGAAAAGACAAGATTAATGTGATGTTGAATGCCGAACCCGCTCTTTCCATGCCTATCTGGAAGATCGATTTGGTACAAGATCCGTACGAATATGCAAGGATAAGGAATATTATGCTAACGAGAACAACCGGTAAACCTGCGTATACTGATTTTTATATGGAAAAATATAAAAAATGGTCGGAGAATCCAATTCCGGAGAATGAATGGGGAGTCACAAATGGCGTAGTGGAATATTATGGGAATAATGATTATAGCAAGAGAATAGTATCAAAGGCTTCTCCCCAGCAAAAATACGATTTATCGATTGCCGGATCAACTGACAAGTCATCTTACTATGTCTCCTTAGGGTATTTTAAGAAGGATGGTTATATTAATGAAAAGTACCTGAAAAACAAGAATGCCAATGAGGTTTTCAAACGTTATAACATTCTGATGAAGGCAGAGTACAAACCCACTAACTGGCTAAGTTTAGAAGAAAAAATCTCTTTTACAAATCAATCAAATGATGCACCGCATTTTTATAACTGGGATGTTAATATAAATTCCGTAGTCAGAACCAATCCCATGAAAGCACTTCAATTTCCTGATCTTGAATATTATCTTAAGCCGGGCGATCATGACCAGTTTGCCCCATACATTGGAATGTATTCGACAGGAGCCAACTGGCTGGAGTATCTTGAACATGGTGGAAGGACTACTTATGACCTGGAAGATATATGGTTGACTCAGGGGATTACTATTACGCCATTAAAAGGGTTAAGATTAAGAGGCGATTTTTCATATAACTCTTATCGTAAGAATTATCAGGATGTGTCGAACAAGGTTGAGGTTATTGAATTCCAATTGACAAAAGTTCCGCTGGTAAACAATGGATTTAGCGCAGACGATTTTATTAAGAATGAAAACGACCGCAACACTTACTTCGTTCTGAATGCTTATGCAGAATATACCATGGATCAGTTTAAAGATCATTATTTTAAAGCATTGGCTGGTTTCAATCAGGAATGGGGGACATATGAATGGATGATGGCCTATGCAAAAGGTTTGGTCACTCCAACCGTGTGGAACCTGAATGCAACTACCGGAAAACAATCAGTTGATGGGAGTAAATCTCAACTGGCTTTAAGAGGAGCTTTTTACCGTTTGAATTATATTTACAAAGACAGATATCTTGTTGAAATAAATGGTCGGTATGATGGTACCTCCAGGTTTCCCCAGAACAACCGTTTTGGATTTTTCCCTTCCTTTTCACTTGGATGGCGGATATCTAACGAATCTTTTATGGCTGGCACAAAAGGATGGCTCGACAACTTAAAACTGCGTGCATCATATGGTCAATTAGGGAATCAATCGGTAGGGAGTTATTATCCATATATTGCTTCCATGAGCGTAGGTACGACTCCATTTCAATTTTCTTCCGGAACCAGTCAATACGTTGCTGCAGAAGGAATTGTAAGCCCTGATTTGACATGGGAAAGGGTAATATCTAAAAATATAGGATTGGATATTACACTGCTTAAAGGCAATTTAGACTTTTCTGTAGATGCATATATAAGGGATACAAAAGATATGCTGATGAATGTTAAGTATCCTGATGTTTTAGGGACCCCAGCTCCTAAGTCAAATGCTGCTGAATTGCGTACAAAGGGATGGGAGGCTTCAATTAATTATCGTAAAACAATAGGAAAAGACTGGCATTTGGGTTTAAATATGAGTCTGTCGGATAACACAACTGAAATAACTAGGTATGACAATCCATCCGGTTCTCTTTCAGAGTATTATGTTGGTATGAAAATCGGAGAAATCTGGGGATATGTAACGGAAGGGATTTTCCAAACTGACGACGAGGTTGCTAAACATGCGGACCAAACTCAATTGGGGGCTAATTGGAAAGCCGGTGATATGAAAATAGCAGATCTCAATAATGATAAAAAAATCACTGCCGGAAAATTAACCCTTAATGATCCTGGAGACAGGAGGATAATTGGTAACTCTACACCTCGTTATGCATTCGGAATTATGCCAAAGCTGGGATATAAAAACTGGTCATTAAATGCCTTTTTCCAGGGTTTATTCCGGGATTATCTGCCTTTGGCTTCAAACTGGACACTATTTTATCCGGGAGTGACAGGAGTTGTTGAAACGTGGTATGAAAAAGAATCCTGGACACCAGACAATCCGGATGCATATTACCCGGCTTTACATCGGGCTAACAGTAATCTGAAAAACTATACTCCTCAATCCCGATGGGTTCAGAATGCATCATATATCAGACTTAAAAACCTTACGCTAAGCTATACAATTCCTGAACAAAAAAGTAATAAGGTTGGATTGTCCAATGCTGAGATTTATTTGTCCGGAATGAATCTTTGGGAGTTTTCCAAGATACACAGGCCTCTGGAT
>CAZLDP010000473.1:0-2722 GCA_964558145.1 uncultured Prolixibacteraceae bacterium
GCGTCTGGGAACCTATCTTCCCCGTCAGTTGATCGCCGAGAAGATCAAATCGGCGACAGAAAAAATCCCGGAAGGATTTGGTGTTCCGGAGATGGGACCCATCAGCACCGGTTTGGGCGAAATTTACCAGTATATTTTAGATACCAAGCCGGGTTACGACTCCCTCTATTCACCGATGGAATTACGGACTATCCAGGACTGGCAGGTTAGGCGGCAACTTTCGGGGATACCGGGTGTGGTTGAAGTGAACACCTGGGGGGGGTATCTCAAACAGTATGAAGTGGCCGCAGATCCCGAACGGTTGCAGGCGGCCGGCATTACCATAGGTGAACTTTATACTGCCCTGGAAAGCAATAACCACGTGGCCGGCGGCGGATACATCGAGAAAAGCCACCAGAGCTATTTCATCAGGGGAGAGGGACTGGCCAAGTCACTCGAAGACGTGGAGAACATCGTGGTTACCACCCGTGGAGGCCTCCCCGTGTTGGTAAAGGAGATAGCCCATGTGGGCTTCGGCCATGCCACCCGTTTCGGGGCCATTACCGGCAACGGAGAGGGAGAAAAAGTTCTCGGACAGGTGATGATGCTCAAGAATGCAAACTCGAAAGCTGTAATCAAGGCCGTTAAGGCCAGGGTGGCCGAAATCCAGGAGACCCTGCCCGAAGGGATATTCATCAATCCTTTCCTTGAACGCAGCGCCCTCATTGCCAAAACTACCAAAACCGTAGCCGAAAACCTTATCCTGGGATTTCTCATCGTCGCCTTCATCGTCATCCTGCTTATCGGCGATTACCGCTCCGGACTGATTGTAGCCTCGGTGATCCCTCTTTGTCTTCTCTTCGGAATTTCCATGATGTATCTCTTTGGTATCGATGCCAACCTGATGAGCCTGGGAGCCATCGACTTCGGGATCATCATCGACGGGGCCGTCATCATCATTGAATTTATTGCTTTCCAGCTTACCGCTAAAAGTGCAGTCCTCATTGCCCTTGCCCACGATGAAGAACAGGAGGAGATCGACAAAATAACTTACGAGAGCAGTGTCAAAATGCTCAAATCGGCCATTTTCGGCCAATTGATCATTATGATCGTCTTTATACCTGTCCTCTCCCTCAGCGGCGTAGAAGGCAAGATGTTCAGACCTATGGCCCTGGCCTTTTGCTTTGCCCTTATAGGAGCCATGATCTTCTGCCTCACTTATGTCCCCATGATGGCCTCCATCTTCCTTAAACCTCACCAAAACAAGGAAAAGAAAAACCTCTCCGACCACATCATCAATCTGCTTCACAAAAGCTATCATCCGGTGTTGAAATTTTCCATGGACCACAAAAAGCTGATCCTGGGCACTACCCTGGTGGTTTTTATGACTTCCCTTTTTATTTTTGGCCGGATGGGCGGCGAATTCATTCCCACCCTTGACGAAGGTGATTTCGTCATCCAACCAGTTCTGCCCACCGGAACCTCCCTGGGCGCCACCATTGGGATCACCACCAAAATTGAGAAAATCCTGCTCGGCTTCCCTGAGGTGGAGCAGGTGGTTTCCCGGATCGGGGCCGCTGAAGTGCCTACAGATCCCATGTCCATGGAAGAATCGGACATTATCGTAACCCTTAAGCCCATCAAGGAGTGGACATCTGCTAAAACCAAGGATGAACTGGCCGAAAAATTCAAGGAGGCACTCGCTGTGCTGCCCGGTTTCGAGCTGGAATTCACTCAGCCTATCGAGATGCGCTTCAACGAACTTATCACAGGGGTCAGGGCCGATGTAGCCATAAAAATTTACGGCGACAACATCTCCACATTGGCTACCAAAGCAGATGAACTTAAAAAACTGATTTCGGGTGTGGAAGGGGCCTCTGACATCACCGTGGATAAGGTGGAGGGACTTCCTCAGATGTCCGTCTCCTTCCGGCGTGACCGGTTGGCCCGTTACGGCATTCCCATTTCTGAAGCCAACCGGGTGATCTCCATGGCCTTTGCCGGCATGAGTGCGGGCACTCTCTTCGAAGGTGAAAAAAGGTTCGACCTGGTGATCCGCCTCGATAAAACCTTCCGACAGGATATCGACCACCTCCGTAACCTGCTGGTTCCCACCGCAAATGGCGCCATGATCCCCATGCGCGAATTGGCCGATATCGATTTTACCACCGGCCCGGCTAAAATCTCCCGCGACATGACACGCCGCCATATCGTTGTCGGCATCAACGTCCGTAACCGCGATATGGAATCGGTAGTTAAGGATATCCAGGCACTTGTCAAGAAAAATTATGACCTTCCCGCCGGCTATTCAATGACCTACGGTGGCCAGTATCAAAATCTTCGCTCGGCCCGGCAGCGACTCCTCATCGCGGTACCAGTGGCCCTGATCCTGATTCTGATCCTCCTTCACTTTGCCTTTCAATCCATGCGCGACGCCCTGATGGTCTTCAGTGCCATCCCCCTCTCGGCCGTGGGAGGCATTCTCCTACTCTGGATGCGCAGTATGCCCTTCAGCATCTCCGCCGGCGTCGGCTTCATCGCCCTCTTCGGCATCGCCGTGCTGAATGGAATCGTTCTGATAGAGCATCTTAAAGAGCTTAAAAGAAAGGGAATCACCGACATGAGAGAAAGAATCTTCCGGGGAACGAAGGAAAGACTCCGCCCTGTGGTTATGACCGCATCAGCTGCCGCCCTCGGTTTCCTGCCCATGGCCGTCTCCTCCTCCGCCGGAGCTGAGGTACAA
>CAZLDP010000474.1:0-2703 GCA_964558145.1 uncultured Prolixibacteraceae bacterium
GATGCTGTTTCCCCAGTTTTGCCTGATGTTGTTTTCCCCGATCAGGTTGTCGGGAATACCGTCGATTACGTCTGCCACTGTTCCGTCGGCCGGAGCCACCACCGGCTTTTCATAACAATAATAATCGCGGACAACCACTCCTTCTCCTCTGTACTGGGACCCATCGGTTCCCATCATTACCAGATCAATGGCATGAGCCCATTCCCCTTTGTGGGTATGTTCGCCATGATAGCCCTGGCTGATCATCCATTCACCCATGACGGGCAAGGTTATCGGAATCTCCATGTCTGAAAAGAAACGGTCGCGGGTCACATGGAGGTGATAGAGATTTTTTTCAGGGCTGAAGTGCTGAATGGGTGTTTCTACCAGTCTGTGTCCCGGTTTTCCCCTGATTTTCAATACATACAAAAAGGTGATCACCACAATGTTGAAAGGAAGTGCGTACACGCCAAGCCTGAAAATGGAGAAAAGCTGTTGCAGGCTTACCGTCACGACAATGACCAGGGGAAGCAACCAGATCAGCCACAGATAGGACCACCGGGAAGGGATGATGAAAACACCCCCCAGCGCAATGCTGGTCAGAATATAGTTGAATCCGATGAAACTGTATCCGAGCATGGAAATGTCGGCCCCGATGATTTTATAAAAAAACCAGGCCATGTAAAATCCGAAAAGCGACAGGGTGAATGCGATGCGGGAATAAAGCAATAATCCAAGGGCAATGACAATTCCCGCCAAGAGTTTGTATTGAAAAAAAATAGCTCCCAATGAGAAGATATAAGTGCGAATACTTTGGGACTTGATGAGGGAATCAAACCATTCTACCCTGTCAATCAATGACTTTCCTCCTATGGAGAATAATTCATTGAAGGTATAAACCCCCCTTTCGCTGAGCCCAAGGGCTGAGAACTCACCCGACGCCAGCATGATCATCCAAATGCTAAGGAGAAAGGGAATGCTGAGATAGGGAAGGTTGTATTTATAGAGGAAGCCCTGAATGGAGATGGTGAAAAGCAGGGTCAGCAGTGCTGCTACCATGATCAGCAGAAAAAAGGCCGCTCCCGGATTAAAGGTTAAACCGAACCCCAGTCCTACCAGTAAACTATTGTATCCGTAATATCCTTTCCTGATATAAAAGGAGTAAAAGCCCATGCTCTGGACTGTCAGGTTACTGATCAGTACCGACAGGGCACCCGACAGGCCTGCAAAGGGATCCAGGAAACTCACTCCTATCAAAAGAAAAGCCAATCCCCGGTGATCGGAAAAGAAAACCTGGGAATAACTATTCAGAAATCCTTCTCCCTGGATTTTGACATGGTATCGAAGATCTTCTCTCATTATTTCAGACGGGAAGGCACTTTTTCAATGGACAAAAAAGTCTCCAGATTTTCGTTTTCCCTGATTACGTCGATTTCTCCTAGCGATCCCAGCAGAATTATCTTGGGCCGGTAAGTTATGAATTGCATCCACTGGGTCATGTTGTAAGCCCCGATTCTTTCGATCACCACCGGATCGCCCGGCTGCAGGAGAGGGAAACGCACGGCCTGACGGATCACGTCGATATTCATGCAAAGGGGACCGCAAATCTGGGTGTCTTCCGAGTTGGAAGTGGCCTGGATTCCCGGAACAATTGTATGTTCATACCAGAAGGATGTAAACAGGTTGTTGATTCCAATGTCAATGATCATTTCCCGTCGTCCGCTTGCCATTCTTTTATTTGCGACTACCGTTCCCAGCAAATAGCCTGCATCGTCGATCAGCGCCCGTCCGGTTTCGAGGATCAGCAGGGGAAGATCTTCCCGCCTGATTTCAGAACTGAGTAAAGCCCCGGTGATGGCTTCGGCATAATCGTCAAATGAAGGACAGGTATCGCTTCCGGGCAGATAGGCTCCTTTCAGCGTATTGCTGGTGGCAAATCCCCCGCCCATGTCCAGGTACTTCACTTTGTGGTTGTATTTCCGGTCTGTCCTGACAGCCAGGTCGGCCAATTTGGATGTGGCCAGGGCATAAGCGGATGTATTCATGATGTAAGTGCCGATGTGGGTATGAATTCCAACCAGTTCCATCTGGTCTGAATTCATAATCCGGTTGATGGCATTCCATGCTTCCCCGTTTTCGTAGTTGAAACCAAACCGCTCCCAGTGCGGGTAAATGCCGGTATCCATGTTGACCCGGATGGCTACTTTGGCTTTTACCTGAAGATCCTTTAAAACCTGAAGAATCAGATAGAGTTCATCAAAATGATCAATATGGATCAGCGAACCGTTACTGATCGATTTTTTTAGTTCACTTTCCGTTTTATGTGGGCCGTTGAAAATAATTTTTCGGGGGTCGACTCCGTTGTGGAGAGCTTTTTCATATTCAAACCACGAAACCACTTCAGCCCAGGATCCTTCATGGTGAAAAATCCTGCAAACAGCATCCAGATAGTTGGTTTTATAAGACCAGGCCATCTGGAACTTCGGGTAACGCGAAGAAAAAGCCTGGTTGATTTCACGGAACTTGTTCCGGATAACCTTCTCTGAAAGCACATAGAGCGGCGATCCGAATTTCTTAAGAAGTTCGGTTACAGCAATGCCTTCAATCTCTGTTTTAGATTCAATTTTAAATCGTGCCCCGAATTTATCGGGCAGCCCGCTTTGAACCCGGTTTATGACGGGTCGTTCATACCTTAATCTTTCCATGGGTATCTCCTGATTTTAT
>CAZLDP010000475.1:0-2699 GCA_964558145.1 uncultured Prolixibacteraceae bacterium
TGGGACGACGGGGCGCTGGACGCGCTGATCGGGGAGATGGCGAAGCAGCAACCGTACTCGCCGAATCTACAGCCGGAGCTGGCAGACAAGCAGTATACCGATGGCGACATAGACAAGGAACAGCAACGCTTGGCTGGGCAGTATCAGAAGGAAAAGGACCTTGATGAGATTACCTGCCCGCACTGCGGAGGCGAGTTCTTCATTGACAAGTGAAGAGGTAGCACAGGCAATCAAGGAACACGCATGGATATACGCAAAGACCATGCCGCAGAACCCGCATGAGTATACCCTGCGCAAGCAGTGGGGAGACGATGCGCTCTTCGATGCTGTAGTCACCCACATCCGGGAGCACGGGTATGAGACAGTCTACCAGGGGCGCAAGTACATTCAACTTGACGTGGGCGAGTTCTTCTACTGGACGATGGGCTCACCGTTGAAGGATACCATTCTGATCAACCGCAAGCGGCTAACCGGTTACACGCCGGAACAGATAGCAGAGTTGAAGGAGATCCGCCGGTGACGCCAGGGTACGATGACATAGCGGAGGTCTACGACAGCCTGTTCACTGACGAGGAAAGCCTGTTGGAGAACCAGGCGGTCTTTGCGATGATCGGGGATATGTCAGGCCTGAGCGTGCTTGACGTGGGGTGCGGTACCGGCCTGTTACTGGATTACGCGCAGCCAGCATCTTACCTCGGCATTGACCCGTCTGAGGGTATGCTCAGGCAGTTTGCACGAAGGCACCCTGAGAACGTAGTCAAGGCTACGCTTGCGGAATACGCTAGCGGCAACGGACACGCGCACTTTGACTTGGCCGTCGCGTTGTTCGGGGCTGCCAGTTACCTGAGCGCAGTTGAGTTGAGTACGCTAAAGACGCTGGCGGGGCGGGTCTTCGCTATGTTCTACAAGCAGGGGTACACGCCGGTGACCTACCTGCGCACCGGGGTCTTCGTTGAGCAGGAGTGGTCAGACCCGCGCTGCCTGGGGGAGCCTACCGCGGAGATCGGGAACTTCGTGGTGGTGGACACTAGATGAAAGTCTACCTCGCGCAGAACGTCTGGGACGCCGCGCTTGACCGTATCAGCTGGCTATTCGACGAGTTCCCTGAGGTCATCGCCTGCATCTCTGGCGGAAAGGACAGCACGGTCATTCTGAATCTCTGCCTACAGGTAGCTAAGGAGAAGGGCCGCCTTCCGCTGTCAGTCTTTTTCATTGACCAGGAGGCCGAGTGGGCAACGGTCATTGACTACATCCGCGCGGTGATGAACAGGCCGGACGTGAACCCGATCTGGTTACAAGTCCCGCTCAGGCTCTTCAACGCGACATCCAATACCAACCAGTGGCTGCACTGTTGGGAGCCGGGGGCGCAGTGGATGCGAGAGAAGGAGCCCAACAGCATCCACGAAAACACATTCGGGACGGACAGATTCGCGGAGATGTTCGGGGCCTGGTTGAAGACTGAGCGTAAGGGGCAGTCGGTTGCGCAGGTATCAGGAGTGCGCTGTGAAGAGAGCCCCACGCGAATGAATGGCATAACGCACGGAAACGTGTACAAGGGGCGGACGTGGGGGAAGGTCTGGAATCGGAAGCATGGGCATTTCGTATTCTACCCGATCTACGATTGGTCATACACAGATGTCTGGAAAGCAATCCATGACAACGCATGGGACTATTGCAGCATCTACGACGTGATGTACCAGTATGGGGTCCCGGCGACGAAGATGCGTGTCTCAAATGTCCACCACGAGACAGCGGTGTGGGACCTGGAATACCTGCAGGAGATGGACCCGGAGACATGGAGCGCCCTCACCGAACGGTTGTCAGGCTGTAACGCTGTGGGGCAAATGCAGGGTCAGTGGTTCATCCCGGCGGAACTCCCGTGGATGTTCAATGACTGGAAAGAGTATCGGGATCACCTCTGCGAAAACATGCTGACTGACCCGCAGGCGAGGGCCAAGATGCGTGCGCTGTTTGAGCGCGGGGAACGTACAATAGCTGACCAGTACCACGAGGCCATGTACAAAGTGCAGATCGCGATGGTGCTGGTGAATGACTTGGAGGGAACTAAGTGGGCAAGTTGGTCAGTAGCGCACCTGAATTGGCATCGGGCACGCAATCCGCAGACCTCTCCAAGCATCCGGTAAGCGCCGTCAAGTGGGTACCGCTTGAGCAGGTAGAGCCCAACGACTACAACCCGAACAGCGTGGCACGGATAGAGATGGGCCTGCTGCTAACGTCCATCCTGCACGACGGGTACACGCAGCCGGTCGTCACGATCTACGACGCCGACCGGGACAAGTACGTGATTGTGGACGGCTTCCACCGCTACTTCGTCATGCTGTCCAACGAAGAGGTACGAGCGTCAACTGGAGGGCTGCTCCCGGTTGTGGTCATAGATAAAACCATCAGCGAACGCATGGCCTCAACAGTCCGGCACAATCGGGCGCGTGGCAAGCACAGCGTGCAGGGTATGTCGAGCATGGTCTTCAAGATGCTTGACGACGGGATGACCGACGCACAGGTATGCAACGAACTCGGGATGGAGCCGGAAGAACTCCTGCGGCTGAAGCATATCACCGGGTTCTCTAAGCTGTTCGCGGATCGGGAGTACAACAAGTCGTGGGTGACGCGCAGCCAAATAAGGGTGCGTCAAGAGTACGAAACGCAAGCGCCGGAGGGCGCGTGAACGATATGCCACG
>CAZLDP010000476.1:0-2693 GCA_964558145.1 uncultured Prolixibacteraceae bacterium
CCAGTTATACGCTGTGCTGGAAATAAAACCGCCGGGGTCGGATTGTGTCGCCAATCGCCCCATGTTATCGTAGGAAAAAGTGGTTTCGTTGCCGTTGTGGTCAGTTTCTTTTTGCAAACGGCCGTAGGCGTCGTATGTATAATTTGTTTCTAATCGTAACGGATCAGTTACTTTCTTCAGACGAATACCGTTGGTTTCGTATTCGTAATCAGTATCCCGATCTTCAAGACCAATAGCTTGCCGGTAAGTTTGTTTAAGGGTCCCATTGCTGTAATAGTCGTGATTTACCGAGTATTCCCAGTTGGTCCCCACATTATACCTTATAAAATCGGGTTTTAGTATTCCATCCGTAAAATAAGTATAGGTTGTTTTATTGGATTGGGTAGTTTCACCGCTCTTTTCAAACTTGATGATGGTTTCATGAAGCCGACCGATATACCAGTTGGTTTCGTCGTTGCTGTAATAACTGTTCGTGGTTGTTTGGGTAACCCCGTTGTCAAATTTTTGTTTGGCTTCTTTTAAACTGCCTTTTATCGTGGTATCGTAGAAAAAAGTTGTGGAATCCTGCTGCCCTTTTAGCACATCCTGGTTCAAAGTATAACCAACATGGGGGAATATCGGGTCTTTAAGCCCATCGGTTTTCGTTTTAGTGACACATTTGTCCCATACATTCCGGGTATATTTTACAAGGGTGTTATCGGCGTAATTTTTAACCGATAATACTGTTGGGAAATAATATGTGGAATCGTAGTCCGAGTATATTTCTGTTTTGGTACCCTGGTGCGTGTCCTCTACTGTCAGTTGTTCATATCCCAAAGCCCCTTTCCCCTGGCGGTGTATTTTAAGGCCCTGATAAGAATATTCGGGTGAAGTTGTAACCCCGCCGTTAACAAACCATTCTTCAACAACCGTCAACGGTCCCTGGTAGGTGAAAACCGGGAATTCAGGGACAGAAGTCCCTTTGGTGTAGGGACTGTATTGGTCAGTTAATTTCCGATAGATTATTACAGTAGTATTGTTTAACCCGTCGGCGATTCTTGAAAGGAGTATGTTTGTGTTGCCGGTTATTTTTCCACGCCGATAACTGTTGGTAGCAGATGTAACAAGGATATCAGTTTTGCCGTTCCCGTCGTAATCGCCCAAAGTAAACTGGTAATCTTTGTTGTATTCTGCGTGTTCATAATACTCACTGCTCATACCGGCAGCGTTAGGTTTTGTAATAAAATAGTATTGACGTGGATTATTGCTGGTGTTTTTACTTAAAGCCAGTATATCGGTACGACCATCGCCGTTAAAATCCCCGGTATAAACAACATCGCTTTTCAGATCAGATTTCTTTTTGTTGAAATATATAGCGACAAAACCAGTTCCTGTAGATAAACGAAACTGCCACTGAGACCATTCATGCGAACCGGAACCATAAACAAAAATGTCGGTTTTGCCGTCACCATTAAAGTCGCCCAACCTAAAAAGATGATCTTTTTTGGGGTAGGATCCGGAATAAAGTGTTGTCAAAGAGTTCCCGTTTATCGTATAAATCTTTACCCCATTACTGTCGAAAATCCAAATATCGGTTTTACCATCACCGTTAAAATCACCTGAATAATCTTTATCTCCCCAGCTTGGAATAGTTCCTGAATATTTTCTTGACATAAAGGAATTTAGGGTTGTAGTTCGCATCGTGTACATAAACCATTGGGGGTCTCCGGGAATATGCCCACCTGGTTTTAGTTTCTTCAAACAATCATTAATGCCATCACCATCAAAATCACCTGAGTAGTTATAATGAGGATCCGAAAAATACTCACTTGAAGGTAAGATCCCAAGTGTGTAAATAGTGCCGATTGTATTACCTGATGAAATAGCATAGCCATATTCGACACAACTGTTTGGATCCCTACTGAACATATAATTCATAACATACAAGTCATCCATTCCATCACCATTCAGATCGGTTGCAATGAATTGATCAATCTCCCTAGAAGAACTACCAGATGCACTGTATGTAAACCCTCCAGTGGAAGTAGCAAGATAAAGCCTCCAATCCTTCAGGTTCGATTTTTTAACCGTAAAGATATCCATCCTTCCGTCGCCGTTAAAGTCTCCTGGGTATTGAGTATAGTCTGTCGAGATATAACTGTTATATTCCAGGATAGGATAGTTGTTACAGTTGTCTGTTGGGTATTCATACGAAAAAACCGTGGAGTTGTACTGGCTGTTGTTAATTCCGTATTCTATTACTTCGTTTAGTACTGAATTTTCGTTGTAATAGGGTGAAGTATTATAGTAATTGTACTTCAGTTCATATTGTTTGACAACCGTTGAATTATATTTCATTTCAACCTTATCCAGAAGCAAGTTTTGTTCTAAAGTAGCACCAACAAAGTAAGATATTGCTTTATCCGTTCTTTCTTTGTAATAAAATGTAATCGTGTTGGGACCGTATTTGATTTCTCCAATATAGTTGTGTCCATATTGCTTTAAGTATTCATATTCAATTGTGTTCCCGTACAGATCGGTTCTTTTGTCAACATACCAGCTTACTTCTTCTGTCAAGCCATCAATTGTTTGGTCGGAATCGCCTTCATAACCGATTTAAATGGTTTCACCGCTCTTAGTTTTAAAAAGAAACCTTATCGGACTTGAGGTAACGTCAGTACAACAAGTAATTTTGAGAAAGTTGTCAATTTCAG
>CAZLDP010000477.1:0-2693 GCA_964558145.1 uncultured Prolixibacteraceae bacterium
CTTGCCCTTAATGCCACAATCGAAGCAGCATCTGCCGGTGCTGCAGGAAAAGGGTTTTCTGTAGTAGCTAATGAAGTCAAAACTCTTGCGTTGCAGACCGCGCAGGCCACACACGAGATTCAGAAGCAGATTGAAGAGATGCAGACCAATACAGAATCAGCGGTTAAGTCAATTGAGTCTGTTTCAAATGTAATTGAAGAGGTTACTTTGATTTCCCAGACAATCGTAAGTGCTGTCGAGCAGCAAAGCGCAACGATAAATGAAATATCCAGTAGAGTAAGCGAGGTAAGTACCAGCGCCCAGGAAGTATCCAAGAATGTTTCTCAATCAGCTAGCGGGCTTTCCGAGATATCTTCAACGATAACAGGTGTTAATAAGGCTGTTGCCGAGACTGCAAAAGGGATTGTGCAGGTTAAGACAAGTGCAGAGGAATTGTCCAGACTCTCTGAAGGACTCAAAGAACTTCTGTGTCAATTCAAAATCTGAAACAATACTATATTCCGGTTTTATCGGGATACACTTTTTTGTCAAGGTGTTCAGCATTTCAAAAACAATGGTTACTGAATACTATGCTCAGAAAGAGTTTTGAAAGAGACGAAACATATTTAACACTTCATTATCATTATACCACCTGATTCAATTGAACTTCAGAATATAAATATGTAGTAACTATTCAGGTTTAAATTCGAAACCAAAAAGCATGAAATTCGGAAAAAAGCATAATTATCATCACTTTTTAAAATTAAAAAATTGTCATTTTAATGAAACAATCAGGAGATTTAATTTCTTAGATTAAAAATCCTGAATTGTTGAAAATCAACGTTCATCTGTCCCCTTTCGAATTACAGATTTAGAATTTCGAGCTTTGTTTTAACAACCAGAATAGATACAATATTTATAATATACTGGTCTGTCCGCCAATAAAAGGTGATCAGGATGCCAGCTTTTATTGGCAATCGTTTTTAAGGAGTGTTGCAGTATGTTTTCTTGGATACTTGTATGTAATTTCATTTTAATCTTCTGTTTTTCTACATTTTCTGCGGGCGCTGTTATCAAGAAAACGTACCGTGGAGCCTCTGGAAGAGTTCTTCATTATGCGTACGAATTACCTCCATCCTATGAACCGGATAAACCTGTTGGCGTGCTCGTGTATTTCCATGGAAATCAAAGTTATTCCTCAACAAATGAAACCAATTTCGAAAGCTGGATCTCCAAAGTTAAAAGTGCTGCATTTTCCAGAAACCTTGTTCCTTTTGTTATTATGTCACCAGATACCATTATGTCTGATGATGGATCTGCAGTTCGATCCTGGAAAAGTGAACTGGATGGTCCCTTAATAAGCAGTTTTCTCCTCTCAAATTTTGACGGACAGATAAATCTTGATAAAAGCAAAGTATTCCTCGAGGGTGCATCACAGGGCACCTGTTTTCTCGATGATTTTCTTCGGCTTTATTCCGAGAATCTCTCTGGTGGCATTTTGGGTGAATGTGGCTGCTGGCGGGAACCGCAACACGGATATGATCCATCACGTATCAAGAGGGACTGGAAAGTCTGGATAGCTGCAAATACAGGTGATTTTCTCCATGAATCATCACAACGGGGATTCGACCTCCTTTATCATTCGTATGGACTCGATGTTCGTAGTGATCTTTTGAAAGATGGTGGACATTGCGAAATCGACTCTGACAGTCGAGATTCTGCACTTGACTGGATGATGGGTAAAAAAGATTATCAGATCGAAGACACAGCGCATTACCGTTGGGACATTGTCAAAGATATTGCAGATCAGTACATGCCCGGAGATTTAAAATGGAGTTCAAAGGGAGGTTTTATTGCAACCTCGATAAAGATCAATCCCAATAGAACACTGGTCCTTAGGAGCACTAATGGCTATGAATGGGTTAACGGACCAGAGATACCAAACATCGTTATTGACTTTGGATTTTTTCAGGATGGAACAGCTGTTTTTGTAAATAACAAGAGTATGATTTATTATCTGTCGCCATATGGAGTCTTTGATTCCTTACCTGCCAGTGTTCGTGATTCTGTTGGAATTGTTAAAAAACTGCATATCACCTCTACAGATGATCTGCTGCTTCTGGCAGATACAACGTTATATATGTTTGGTAATGATGTTGAAATTGCATTGAACGGTGGATGGAGAAAAAGCAGTGATCGTGGAAAAACCTGGTCCAAAGTAACTACATTTCCAGGGACAGACCCCGGAATAATCTTAGATTATACACGTACACTTATTACTATTGGTAATACTCTGCTTTTGTCGTTGAAAGTTGACAAGCATTTGCAGATGTATATTTCCAATGATGATGGTTTGAGCTGGCAGAAACGGGTTGCACCGGCAGAAACGCTGACTGTGCTCAGATACGGAGGGGGTAAGCTGGCAGCATTAACAAATAAATATGATACTCTGTATGTGTCCAATGATACTGCACGCACCTGGAAAAAAACTCCGCTTTCGGTTTCAACATCCGGTGTGGAGGTTACACCTGAGGGACGTATTCTCTGTCAAACACGTATTGGACTTCATACAAATAATGATGGCCTTACATGAGAACACGAACCAGGCCTTCTGACCGTTTTTGATTTTATTTGCGCAGGGCCTGGTGGCAAAGGGACAGTTGCCTATTCCACGTATGGCTTTATTTTTTATTATTCGGATAAAGAACACCCTC
>CAZLDP010000478.1:0-2691 GCA_964558145.1 uncultured Prolixibacteraceae bacterium
GTATAGGGGATGATTTCTGAGGGGACTTCCAGTTGCTCTATCACGGATTCGTTTTCCTTCAGGGTGATCCATCTTCTTTGAACCGGAATCTGGTTGGCTCCTATAAGCGTCATAGCTGACTTCACTTCATCGCCCCAGACTTTGGGAACTACAAAAACCAGTTGGATATCGGCAAAAGACGACAATCCCCGTGTAAGCCCGTAACAAGCTGTACCGAGACCCCCCGAAATGTGGGGAGGGAATTCCCATCCGAACATCAGAACGTTCATGTAAATGACTAAATGACAAAGTTCCGAAAGATAATAGATAACAGGACAACAGGGTAGGGCAGGTACAGGAAGCTACTCATTTTCCATGTCTGTAATAAGCTGGTGGATATAGAGCAAAGCAGCCACATTCCATGCCTGTGAAATGGCGCCTTTCCCAGTATGAGGGGGCGATCCGTTGTACATTTCCGACAGGGTGCCGATGCAGTTGTCCGACATCTCTTCCTCAAAACCCTGTAATATTTTTTTCAGGAAACCCACTCCGTTTTTTCCGAAGACGCGGAGATATGCCAAACCAAAAAACTGGAGGAGCCAAGGGTAAGCTGCGCCGCGGTGGACAGCCTCTTCCCGTTCGTTGGGTCCTCCTTCCACGCTCCCCCTGTAATCCGGATCACTGGGTGAGAGAGTACGAAGTCCGCGGGGCGTCAGCAACTGATGTTGAACCAGTGTGACAATCTTTCCGATCTGCTCCCTGCTGAGGGGGGTATAAGGCATAGCTGCCGCAATGATCATGTTGGGTCGCACCGACCAGTCGGTAAACAAACCGTTTTCCACATCGGCAAGGTATCCTCTTTCCTCATCCCAGAAGGCTTTCAAGAACGA
The DNA here is from genome assembly GCA_964558145.1 of uncultured Prolixibacteraceae bacterium. Taxonomy (GTDB): domain Bacteria; phylum Bacteroidota; class Bacteroidia; order Bacteroidales; family Prolixibacteraceae; genus UBA1413. The sequence goes on from CAZLDP010000478.1 coordinate 870, forward strand.
AGACTCAATCATCTCGGGCAGTGGTTTCCATTCTTCCAGAAATTCTTCATCCTTCTCGTTCCGGGCCATTTCGAGGGCAAAACAGACCGCATTGTACCACAGGGCATTTAGTTCCACTGGTTTCCCATACCGGGGAACTATCGGCTGCCCATGACTGTAGGAATCCATCCAGGTCAGGGCTGTTCCCTGTTCGGCTGCAAACAGCAACCCGTTTTCCATCATACTCACCACGCGATTCCCCGACTTGTAGGAGGAAACGATTTCTTTCACAGCACGGTAAAATGGCGGACCGAATTCTCTGAACCGGGAACCCTGTTTGCGGATCTGCTGCAAGGCCCAGATGTACCAGAGCGAAGTGTCGGGCGAATTGTGCTTGAGTGAAGGGTCGGCAATTGATGCAGGGAATAATCCGTTCCGGAGAAAAGGAAGATAGGTGGACAGCACTTCCATTGCCAGTTTCCGTTCTGACTGTGCGATACGTAACCCGGGAAGAGCGACGAAAGTCTGACGACTGATGCTCTGGTACCAGGGGTATCCTGCAATGATATCGACTGCGGTATCCGCTTTGTATTGAATGAACTGGTTGGCTGCATTCTTCAGACAACCCAAAAATGAATCGCGGTTGATCCGTTTGTTGACCTCTCTGGTAAAACGCTGCTTGAAGGTGGCAGGATTTGCCTGGAAGGTGGAGGCTGAAAATACCAGGCTTTCCCCCTCTTTCAGGGTAATTTCAAATATTCCGGGAGTGTACAAGTCTTCTAGATAATCGTAGCCCCTGCTCTTCTCCTTGGTATATTCGACATTATAATGCCAGTCGGGTGCAGCCACAAATCCGGGCTGCCGGTTGAACTGCATGAAAAGCCTGGGATAGCCGTCATATAGGCAGAGACTGATCCCGTTGGGTTCTACTTCGTAGTGTGTACGGGTATAAAGATTGCTTTTGCTGAGCTGATGGTAATTCCGGAAGGCCAGGAAGGGCCTGAACTGCATGACCACAGGGCAAGGAGCTTCTTCCAGCGTATAACGGACCAGGAGTTGCTGTTCTTTTTCTACCAATAGCCTTTCTTTGGTCAATACCATGCCTCCTACCCTGAAACTGAATTTGGGGATCCTTTCAAAGTCGAACTTCTGGAGATATTTGTGTCCTTTGGGTTCCATAAAGCCGCCCTGGTACTGCCTAATTCCCAGATTGAACACCGAACCTTTCAGACTAATGCTTTCGTCAAGTGCCGAAAGCAGCACATGCTTCCCCCCATCAAGCGAATTCACAGGACAAACAAGCAAACCATGGTATTTACGCGTATTACAACCACTCAGTGTGGTTGAAATATAGGAACCGGCATGGTTTGACCTGATTATTTCCCGTCGGGTGGTAAACTCCAGGTTGGAGAGTTTCGATGTGCTGAAATTGATGTAACTCATGGCTTCCGGATACATTTAAACCAAACTTTATGTGGGCGCTAAAAATGTAAACCACTACCCGGTTTCTGTGGAATGGTCGTGGCTAATTTCTTTTGAAAAGTAATCAATTTCATTTGAAAAATCAAGCGCAGGGTGTTTTTTTGCCAGCGCGGTAACTGTTTGAAGTGCATTCTTCAAAAAAAGAAGATGTTCCTGTGATCCTGGGAAAAGAGGACGATGACGGACCGATTTTCCGACCTGTGAAATTTCTCGGCTGATGGCTGCCACTTCTTCCGGGAAAAAAGAATCTCTGAATTTCTCCCAGATAAGGTCAATGGCCAATTGGGAGGGATGAAGGAGGTCGTCGGCATAAAACCGGTAGTCGCGCAGTTCATCCATCATGATTTCATAACATGGGAAG
>CAZLDP010000479.1:0-2688 GCA_964558145.1 uncultured Prolixibacteraceae bacterium
AGCCGTCCGCAGCCCCTTGCCCAACCGGTCAGTGGTACGGGCGAAGAAAATCCACCAGGGTAATTTCAGGATGACCATCATGGGTTTTGCCAACGCCGAAAGGAAATAGCCCAAACGAACAAAGGGCATCCTTCTACCCAGATGATCCGACCATTTGCCGAAAAAACCCTTGCTCAGTCCGGCGGCAGCTTCGGCGATCCCTTCCAAAATCCCAATGATAAAAACCGAAAACCCGATATTCCGGAGGTAGACCGGAATGACCGGATAAAGCATTTCACTGGCCACATCCGCAAACATGCTGACTAATGAAAGAATCCAGACCGTACGGGTGATAATCCGTCTTTTCATTGGATACAGAAAAATATTCTCTTCGTCCTGAGGAGGAAAACCGGACTTCAAATATAACCTATTTACCGGCAAATTGTATTCTTCCTTTGTAACCGGAAGGAGCCAAAACTATCTTGCCAGCCAGGCCAGCAGGTGTTTTAGAGAAAAACCATCACGAACCACAAGTATTTCATCATTCCATTGTCAAAGTAGAAAATGATTTAAACATTAAAAACAAATACTAAGTTTAACCATTTAAAAATGAACATGATGAAAGGAAAAAAATGGTTTGTAGCGCTGGCGGTTCTCGGAGCGCTTATTTTACCCCCTGCCTGTTCTGAAGGAACTGCAGGCACAGATGAAGCCTTGGAAGATTTGAAAATTGCGTCGGCAAGAAACGGATGTTGTGTCGCAACTGGTACAATTACCGAAGCAGAAGGAACCGGATTGTTGTTTATGTACGAGGAAGAAAAAATGGCCCGGGATGTCTATGCTTACTTATCCACACTCTATACGGTACCTGTATTCCGCAACATCTCCAGAAGCGAACAGGCTCACATGAATGCTGTTAAGAACCTGATTGTGGGTTTCAAGGTCGAAGATGGAGAAATCCTGGAAAAGGAAGCCGGCGAATATGTGAACAAAAAATTAGCTGCCTTGTATGCTGAACTGACGGCAAAAGGAAAGGTTTCACTGAAAGACGCACTTGAAGTGGGCAAGCTCATTGAAGAAGTTGACATTAAAGACCTTGAGACACAGTTATTGGAGATTACCAATCCATCGGTGAAAACGGTCTATACCAATTTGCTGAGGGCTTCAAAAGTGCACCTCAAGGCATTTTCCTCGAAACTTTGATCCACGTCAGATGGTTTTTGTCCTTTGTTTCTGCAATAGGATAAAGAGCAAAGATTCAAAGCCATAACAGGTATGTTTCTTCAATCAGGGTTTGGCAGCAATGACGGTTCCTTTGATGGTAAGCATAACATTAGGATTGGATGCATTGGAACTGACCATAACCACCTTGGCAAATGAACCCACAATCTGGGTGTTGTACTTAACTTTGATGGTCCCTTTCTGTCCTGCAAGGATAGGTTCCCTGGTCCATTCGGGAACTGTGCAGCCACAGGAAGCCTGTACATTGTTCAGAATGATAGGGACTGCACCCCGGTTGGTAAAGGTGAATTCACAGGTTCCGTCTCCACCCTGATTGATTGTACCATAATCGTGGACCAACTTGTTGAAAAGGATGGAATCAGCTTTGGCAGTCTGGCCATTCTGGGCGCAAAGGTTAATTGCTGCAAAAGTCAGCAGAAAAAAGAAAATTAAACTCTTTCTCATTGTCGTAAAATATAAAATAGATAAGTTGATTCTTATGTCAATTTTCGGAGAACGTCACGGTTTGCCTGAATGGGTCGGTATTGCTGATAAAGCTCCTCCACAATATGATTTCACCTGTTCTCTCCATTTTTACACAGTTTTGGTGTTGGTCAAAGGTAAAAAAAGAGGACGAATCCTGAAATCAAAACCACTGCCTTTTTCGGAACAGAACGACCCCCATTATGGAAAGCCCCAGTGACCCTGCCATCACAGCCGGCATCGCCTAAGGTGCATCCTCAAGAAAATTCGGAACATTCATCCCAAAAACACTCGCTATCAGGGTGGGAATCATCAGGATAATGGAAATGAGGGTCAGTTGCTTCATCACCACATTCAGGTTGTTGGAAATAACCGATGCAAAAGCATCCATCATGCCGCTTTGGATGTCGGAATAGATCTGTGCCATTTCAAGGGCCTGTTTGTTCTCAATTACTGCATCCTCCAACAAGTCTTCATTGATTTCGTTGGTTATTTTCCTGGAACTGCGGAGTTTCGCCAGCACAATTTCATTGGCTTTAATGCTTGTGATGAAATAAACAAGGCACTTTTCCATCTTGAGCAATTTGTTTAACTCCTTGTTCTTAATCGACTTCTCGAGGTCTTGCTCAATCAGTGAGGTCATCTGGTTGATCTGCTTCAGATAACGGAGGTATAATTTCCCTGTATTAAAATGTCAAGGGACTTCATCCATTGATACCGTTTTTAAAATTGGCAGCCAAAAGTACGATTTATTAGATACGATGAGCTATTTGATCACCCTGGAAAGATTAAATAATTATAAAGTTTTCCTCCGCTTCAGATAGAGTTTCTGAATCTTGAAATGAGGACATCGGCCCTATGCCAACTCAATCTCTTTCTGGGTCTCCGACAGTACCCATAAAGGCTGCGTTTGGAGGAACAGAGAGGGCTATATTAACCGGATGTTAAGCCCAAGCGAAGAAAAACCAACGACAGTGGTAATTTTGCTGCAAAAAGACAAGAAAA
>CAZLDP010000480.1:0-2683 GCA_964558145.1 uncultured Prolixibacteraceae bacterium
ACCAAGGATGATGGAGGCTGTACCAACTGTTCACCTGGATCCAGGGGAGGAAAAATCCCAGGTGCATTCCGGCAATATGGTCGGTGACTCCCTCGAGGACATCGGCCGAAGTGTTTACAAATCCGCTGAGACCCAGATTCAACTGATCAAAGAGTGCATCCCTCCCGCCACCGTTATCGCCGCAGGTCGACACGCCCCAGTGCTGGGTGCCAGCATATCCGCCGCAGTAATGGTGAAACGACCTGACCCCCTTGTGCGCACGAAAGGTTTCGTACAGTTGCTTGGGAAGCAAAACCTGGTTCAGGTTGTGCATCTCCTTGTCGGTGTAGCCGTTGTAGTATTTCAGGTTGGGGTGTTCGTCGAGGGTATGGGCCGGATCCAGTTTGAATCCGTCGACCCCCTGGTCTATAAACCGGGTGAGATGAGTGAACCAGTTTTCCTGCCCCGATAGTTTCTTCCCGCTATTCAGAGCCAGCCGGTCCTCCTCCACAACGGACATATCATGATCGATGCAAAGCCACAAAGCCAGTTTAAAACCCAGTCCGTGCAACTTCGAGATGAAGAGCATAGGAGCTTCGTATTTCGGGAACTTGTCGACCTCCCAGAAGGGCTCCGCGGGGAATTTATCGAGGTTCCAGTTTTTCTCAGTGGAGAAATCGTATCTTTTTTTCATCCATTGGGGCTCGATCCAGAATAGGTCGCAAGGGATATTTTCATCGCGGAAACGAACGGCATCGTCCATGATGTGAAGCTGATCCTCCATCATGTTCCCGCCAAAGGCAAGTCCGTATCCCCATTGGGGCATCAGGTAGGGTTTGCCGGTGATGGTCGTGTAATGGTTGAGCAGGTCGGGCAACGAACTTCCAAACATCAGGTAAAAATCCACATCGCCGCTGGTATTGAAAACAAAAAGCCTGTCGTTTTGAAACCGGCCGATGTCAAAATAATTCTTGGAAGTGGTATGGTTAAAGATGGCCCATCCTTCTGTGCTCATCAAAAAGGGCATGGGAATTTCAGTTTTCTGGTAGGTGGCCCACATGCGCAAGGCAGAGCCCCGGTGCTGTATGTTGTTCCGGCTGGTACTGCCGCCACCGTAGAAACGTTCTTCCGCCTTTAACGGGATAGCAATCACTCTGGCGGCAGAAATATCGCCGACTTCATCCAAAACGCCCGTCTCTGCGGGCCCTTTGTCCGAACCAATAATAGCCTGACCAGGCCCCACCTTTCCGAAATAGCGGTTCAGCGACTGAGCAAGTTTTTGGATTTCAGGAACTTTCGCTCCTGACACAGAAATGTTTCCGACAAGAAGTTTCCCTGACCGGTCGGTGACGGCCACCTCCCCGCTGCGCGGATTGACCGATACCTGAAGCGCTGAGGCAGATACCACCTGCTTCCCTTTTTCAGTTTTGAGTACAGCCGGTTCCGCTTCCCAGTCGGTTTTGACGATCCCATATCTTTCCATCAGGGATTCCCTGAACTCACCAGTGGCTGAAAGCCGGATTCTGACAATGCGGGAGTTGCATATCTGTATCCGCATCACCTGTCCGTCGACAAGCCGGATATCGAATTCTTTGGGTACGGTAGCGGCATGCAAGTGGCTTGCCGACCTCAGCAATCCACATAAAAAACAAAGCAATCCGAAGGCAATAATTCTCAGCTTTAAACTCATGTTCAATTTCATGTCCATTTTTTTCCTAATGGGTATTATTCCCTGGTTTGTTCAATCTTTCAGCCGGTAAAGCACAACCCATTCCAAACCCGTATGTTCCAAATCCATCGCACATTTTCTCCGCCGGTCGGGCTTTCAACCGCAAGATCAGCAGCAACATCAGTGAAAGCGACCTTGCAACTGTTGTCGTGCTAAATGCAAAAGTGCCGGAATTCGTTCTATTTCTGGTCACTTCAGCATGGCTGACCCTACACAACCGGCTAAAATACAGAAATCATTGGAAAATTCCTTAGCATAAAATAAATTCAGGAATATCATTCTCTGGCGCCACAATAAGCTTTTTTGTCATTTTGATAAACCTGGCAATATTGCATTATCAGTTTGAGAGCATTCACTCCTTTTATAACGGGAATGGCAGGACTGGTCGGATTTTAAACATCTTATACTTGATACTTAATGAATTGACTGAAATACTAAAAAAATAATGCACGAAAGCCTAACACATGGTTAAGTGCATGCGGGTTTCAGAGGGCTGTGATGGTTTGTGGCTCGTAACAAAAGCCGGTGTAAACTGACAGGCAGGCAACTGAATAGTTCCATCCATTTTACCGGTTTTTTGATACGAAAACAGGTTGTGCAGGCTCAATTCCCATACTCCGGACGGCTTGCATGGTGTGCACGATATCGTTGACAAGGGGAAAATCAACTCCGGCATCGAACAACATTTTCAATTCTTCGGGTGAGTCGGTACGAAAATAATTGACTTTTATTCCATTCTCCTTTAACAGGCTGACGCTTCCTGCGAAATCTTTATAATCCGCTTTCCCGAGCAGTTGGATAAAACCGGCGTGGGCGCTGATGGTTGAATCCACATACTCTTCTGCCGTTTCCTGCCGCTCCATGTTACAAATTATTATTCCCGGAACAGCCTCTTTGGCGACATGTGCAGCTTCCGAGCCACAGGCCAGAAAAGCCTGGTGCAGCCTGCCCTCTGCCTCAACCAGCCGGGCAATC
>CAZLDP010000481.1:0-2679 GCA_964558145.1 uncultured Prolixibacteraceae bacterium
AAATGGAATTTTGGGGATCCAGGTTCCGGGAATTCAAATACTTCCTCTGATTCTGATCCTGCACATTCCTACTCCAATGCAGGGAAATACGAGGTTACCCTCGTTGCCACCCACTCGCAGACAGGCAAAAGCAGCAAATTTTCAGATGTTGTCACTGTCGCCGGTCCTCCTAAACCTCCTGTTGCCGGCTTCAAAATCGAGAACAACAATGTGATTGCCCCTGCCTCTGTCATTTTTGTAAATACCTCGACCGATGCCGACAATTATGACTGGGATTTCGGGGATCCCTCATCCGGGGAGAAAAATTCTTCAACTGAAAAATCACCTGTCCATACCTATACACTTCCCGGTAAATACCCTGTAGTTTTAAAAGCATCGAGCAGTAAAACGGGGCAAAGCAACCTTTTTACCGACCAGGTGATTATCACCGAAAGCCGTAAATCGCCGGTAGCCGCCTTTGAAATTGAAAATAACAACGAAATCGCCCCTGCAACGGTAAGATTTGTGAATAACTCTGCCCATGCGACCAGTTATTCCTGGAATTTTGGTGATTCACCTTCCGGGAGTAAAAATGTATCCACGGAAAAAAATCCATCGCACGGCTATTCCCGGGCTGGGAAATACAAGGTCACCCTGACTGTGAAAAATGAAACGGGAGCATCCCATTCCTATGCGGCAGAAGTTGTTGTAACCGAAGCGGCAAAACCTCCTCTTGCCCGCTTCACCATTGACAACAATTCAGTTACCGGACCCGCGACGGTCGGTTTTTCGAATACTTCGGAAAATGCCGCTTCTTTCAAGTGGGATTTCGGCGACCCCGGATCGGGAGTAAAGAACAGCTCCACGGAGAAGAATCCAAAACATACCTTTGAAAAGCCGGGAGAATACACAGTGACCCTGACGGCCTTAGACAAGAGTGCGGGGAAAAGTCATCAGGTTACGGGAAAGGTGAATATTCTGGAGCCCTTGGCTTCACCGGTCGCAGAATTCAGCTTTTCTCCCGGTGGAAAATATGCCCCGGTGGATGTTACCTTTTCCAATTCATCTAAGAATGCCGATCAATTCAAATGGGACTTCGGAGATCCGGCATCCGGCAAAAACAACAGCTCCACAGGGACCAGTCCGGTACACCGTTTTGAAAACCCAGGCACCTACAGGGTTTCGCTTGAGGCAACCTCTTCAAAAACCGGTAAAACCGACAAAACGGTGAAGGAAATTTTAATTTCGGTGAAATATCCCACTTTCCTGAAAACTTTTGGAAACAAGAATACGGATGAAACCGGGAAAACCCTGCTGGCCACCAGCCCCGGACAGTATCTTTTACTGATCAATGAGGGGAAAAATAGTTCTTCCCTCATTTCATTCGACAGTAAAGAAGAGAAGTTTTCTGAAAAAAAAATCAGTGGAAATTATTTTGATTTGGTGGAAACTCCCGATAACAAAGGATATATTCTTGCAGGAATTAATGAACCAAACGATTTGATCATCTCTCTTGCCGACAAGAAACTGAACGTTGAAAAACCTTCTATCCTGTACAACAACATCAACGATCCCGGTTTCCGTTTTTCAGACCTCTGGATGACCCTGAACGGGAAAAATGAAGTGGGAATTGTGGCCAATCTTGTCAATGATAAAGGGGAAACCAATCTTTGGTTCCAGAAGGCCAACACGAACGGGAAGCCGGTAATTGCGCGGGGTAAGACTTTCAGGTATGTCGGGCTGAAGGCGGCAACCCGGGTGATTCCGATGTCGGGCAACGGTTTTGCTATTACCGGAAGTTGGTACAAGGATTCCAAATCTTCACGCGAAATCATCTTGGGCAAGGTGAATGCCGATGGGGAAGGAGTAATGCACCTGATGCGGTCAAAAATGAATATCCGGGGTTGTGACCTTGTTGAACTGGAGAATGGAAATTTTTACATCCTTTCGGCCAGAGAAAGCTATGGGGATCCCCTTTTCAGCGAGATGAACCTTAAAATAGTCGACCCTGAAATAGCTCCGCTGAATTGCGATGTCGATTTGCCGGGAAAAACACGAACTGCCGATGTGATTAAATTTCCCCCACGATTGTATGCTGTCCCTGATGGTTTCATCATATTGAGCCATGTGTTTAATGGTACCGACAGCGATATTTCACTTTTCTGGATGGATAAAAGTGGCGCATTATTGCTCCGGAAAGAGGAATTCCACCTTCCTGGCGACCAGTTTGGCACCGATATCCTCCGGGAAAACGACGGAAGCCTGATTATTACAGGCGCACAAACGACGGGAAATGATTTAGACGCCATTCTGATTAAAACAGATCCGATGGGTAAATATGGTGACTAATCTGTGAAATGAGCGTTAATTAGTTGATCCTTAATAATTGTTAATGATTTGATTATCAGCAATTTACGGTTTTAAAAACTTGTTTTTCCCGACAAAAGAAAAAAAGTCAACATCTATGTTTAACATTAAAAATAGGAATTATGAATAAATTATATAAAGGCGCAGTTTCTTTTAGGAAAAAGGATTTTGAAACACACAAAGCTTTATTTGGCGACTTAAGTAATTCGCAAAAACCTCATTCCCTTTTTATTGGATGCTCGGATTCCCGTTTGGTGCCTTCGCTTATAACTTCCACTCTTCCAGGCGAGTTATTTATTATACGTAACATTGCAAACATCATCCCTCCTTATA
>CAZLDP010000482.1:0-2670 GCA_964558145.1 uncultured Prolixibacteraceae bacterium
CATTCACCTTAACCGCATTGGCCAGAACGGAAAGATGATCAAAATGTACAAGCTGCGAACCATGCACCCCTATTCTGAATACATCCAGGATTACGTCTATCAGCAGAACAACCTGGCCCCGGGGGGAAAGCTTAGGAACGACTTCCGGATCACCAGGGTGGGACGGCGACTGCGGCGCTACTGGATCGACGAGCTTCCGGGACTCTGGAACTGGATCCGCGGGGATGTGAAGCTGGTGGGTGTGAGACCCCTCAGCAAGCACTATTTCAGCCTCTACACCCCGGAATTACAGCAACGGCGAATCCGTGTAAAACCCGGACTCATCCCTCCCTTTTATGCCGACCTGCCGCAAACGCTGGAGGAGATCCAAGCCTCGGAGATGCGTTACCTCGATGCCTGGGAAAATGCTCCCCTGCGTACCGACCTGAACTACTTCCGGAAAGCGATGTACAATATCCTGGTTAAAAGAGCGAAAAGCGGGTGATTGGGAGACGGAGAGACTCAGAGAATGAGAGACTTAGAAACTGAGGAATTACAATTAGCAATTAGCAATGAACAATTAACAATTAACATTAAGTATTCCGTTGTTCCAAATCAGAAATCTGCGATCTGAAGTCTGCAATTTTTGAACTTTTGAACGCCGGAGGCATTGAACCATTGTTGAACCTTTGAACGGCGAAGCCATTGAACGGGATGTATATCAATCTGTGTGAATCTGTGGATAAAATCTGCACCGGATTGTACTTTTTCCTATATTTACCCCATTTCGTATACCTGCAAACTATGGCTTTCAAAGTTTTTGTCAGCGGCTGTTACGACCTGCTCCACTCGGGACATGTAGCCTTTTTTGAGGAGGCTGCCACTTACGGCGACCTTTATGTGGGAATCGGTTCCGACCGCACCATTGCCGGACTGAAAGGGCGCCGCACCATCAACACGGAACAGGAACGGCTCTACATGGTGAAAGCCCTCAGGGCGGTGAAGGATGCCTGGATCAACAGCGGTTCGGGACTCCTCGACTTCGAAAATGAACTCCGCGACCTCCGTCCCGATATATTCTTCGTCAATGAGGATGGTTTCACCCCCGACAAGCAGAAACTGTGCGACGAGTTAGGCATCCGGCTGGTGGTCAGCCGCAGGCTGCCTCGTCCCGGGCTTCCCCCCCGCTCCACCACCGCCATGCGCCGCGAGAGCAACATCCCCTTTCGCCTCGACCTGGCAGGAGGATGGCTCGACCAGCCTTATGTTTCCAAATACTGGCCCGGTTCCGTGATCACCATCTCTGTCGAACCCGACATTGAATTTAACGACCGAAGCGGCATGTCAACCAGCACACGCACCAAGGCCATCGAATTGTGGCAGTTTGCCATTCCCGACGAAGATCCGGTGAAGCTGGCCAAAACTCTCTTCTGTGTGGAGAATCCCCCCGGCTCCTCTTATGTGAGTGGATCGCAGGACGCCATTGGCATCGTCTTCCCGGGGGTAAACCGGCTCGACTATGCCCGGGGTGACTACTGGCCCGGGAATATCGTCACGGTCACCAGCGAGGATGTCCTCTCCTTCATCGAAGATCACCTCTGGTTCATCAACCTCTCACCCCGCACCGGGGATTTCGACGTGCTGGCCGATACTGTCATCACCGAAACACGGGCCCGTAACCTGGCCCTGGCGGCTGAGGCCACCTGGGATGCTCTTCTCGCCAAAAACCTTCGCCGTTTCGGACAAGCCTTCCGCGAGTCGTTCGAGGCACAGGTGGCCATGTTCCCCCTCATGGTGAACCCCGACATCCTTTCCATCATCGACCATTACCGCCACCAGGCCCTGGGCTGGAAAATCTCAGGTGCAGGAGGAGGCGGATACCTCGTCCTGGTTGCAGAAACCCCCATCGAGAATGCCATCCAGATCAGGATCAGAAGAGGGGATCCCCAAACCCCTAAAATTTTCCCTTAAAAATTTCCCTGTCTCCACTTTTTTTCGTAAATTGAAATGTTATTTTCCTTGTTCCGGAAGGAAATAAACCCTGATTAATTTTTTACGCGGTAATGGGGCCTTCGCCCCGGTAAACGGAAAGCAAACCACCAAGAATCTCTTCAGACCCCGGATCATCCTCTGGATTTCCGGGGATAAGCGATTGGACAGTTGTTGCCAACCCCGGACAGGTGTGTCCGGATTACACTTTTTCCCATGCAGGAGTTTGCTTTACCACGCGGAAGCGACCGTTGCAAAAGGGAGGAGGGTACAGCAGCGGGAATGCGGATTCCCTTCGCCGTGTTCCTGTGGGGCTTCCTCCCATGGATGATCCTCTCCCTGAAGGGAACAGGCAGCGGTGATCTGCCCCTGAATTCTCTCCCAGCACCGTTGGTCATCGTCACCCACCCTGCCGACCAGGTGGACTGTGAAGACCATATCGTAAGCTTCACGGTGGGTGTATCCGGGGGAGAAGGGGCACTTACTTTCACCTGGGAACGGCAGCGTCCCGAAGAGGGCGGGTTTACCCCTATCCCTTCAGGCGCACCAGGCATCAGTTATCCCGCCCCGGGAATCCTCCGGGTTGCCAATGTGGGAGGGCACGAAAATCCAGGCGGCTCCCTCTATCGCGTCACCGTCAGCGACGGCGTCACTGCAATCACCTCCAACGCCGCCCTGCTCACCGTCAATGAGATCACCGAT
>CAZLDP010000483.1:0-2663 GCA_964558145.1 uncultured Prolixibacteraceae bacterium
TCTTAACCATCACCAATTTATGAGCAGCATCTGGATCAACTCGCTGATCAGCACCCTGCTGGTTAGCATGATCTCCATAACGGGCATATTTTTTCTGGCCCTGAAAGCTACCAAACTACAGAAAATCGTCTTCATCCTGGTCAGCCTCGCCGTGGGCGCGCTCTTGGGAAATGTGTTTTTTCACCTGGTTCCGGAATCGTTCGAGAACATCGAAAACAAAAATCTGGTGGCGTTGCTGATTCTGGCAGGGATACTGGTATTTTTTATCATGGAGAAATTCCTTCACTGGCACCACGGTCACGATTTGGAACACCTCAACGACCATCCCAAGTCGTTTGGATATATCAGCCTGATGGCCGACGGCATCCATAATTTCACTGACGGCATCCTTATTGCCGCCGGATGGATGGCCAGCCCTGAAATCGGAATCGCCACAACCCTCACCGTTCTCATTCACGAAATTCCACAGGAAATTTCTGATTTCGGTATCTTGATCCATGCGGGATTTTCTGCCCGGAAAGCATTGTGGCTTAACTTTTATGCCGCCCTGACGGCCATTTTGGGAACCGTAATCACCCTGCTGGCCGGTACAGCCATCGAATCCCTCTCCCATTATGTGCTGCCATTGGCTGCAGGAGGTTTTATCTATCTGGCAGGAACCGATCTGATGCCGGAACTGAACAAGGAACATTCGTGGAAAAAATCGCTGGTACAACTATCCATGATCCTAGCCGGACTGCTGCTGATGTATTTGGTCAGCGGCGGGCACTCTCACCACGTCCACTGACCCGATATCAGTGAAACATACGGGAAGCCCTTTCCACCGATTCACAGGTGCCTGCATCCACCCATAACGCGGATTGATCCTTGAATCCAAATACCCGATGGGTACCTGCCAATTCGAGATAGAGATCGATAATGGAAAATTTCCCTGTGCGAATGGTCAAATCAAAAATCGCAGGATCGATCACATGGATACCACTGAAGGCCAGAGGGAATGAACCTCCTGAAACCGACGGACTGACATACCTGATTTCACCGGTCGACCGGTTCTTCCACCCTTTTAACCGCATTTCTTCATTAAAAAGCAGGTAACGCTGTGTGTTTCGTTCACGGACTACCAGCGTGGCCAGCGCTTGCCTTGAAAGATGATAGCCTACCAGTACCCCAAGGTCCAGGTCACTGAGTATGTCCACATTATGAAGGATGACAGGCTCGCTTCCTCTCAGGAAAGGAGCAGCTTTCATCATCCCGCCCCCAGTGTCGAGCAGCATGTCGCTCTCATCAGAAAGATGAAGGGTAATACCGGGAAACGGGTGTGTCTTCAGAAATTCCCGGATCAGATGCGGAAAATGATGCAGGTTGACCACGATCTCCCGACATCCCGCCTTAGACAGGGTTTCGATTACCCGCTGCAACAGCGGCTTCTCGCCCACCTTCACCAGGGCTTTGGGAAGCTGGTCGGTAAGGGGACGGAGCCGTGTTCCCAGTCCGGCAGCAAAAATCATGGCTTTCATCGCAGGAAGGATTAAATGATACTCCAAAGCTCACCGTGACAGGACTACCTGATCCGGTTGAGACTCCTGATCAGCGCTTCATCTTTTCCTATATTCCTGATAGCCAGATAATCAAGAATCATCGCCACAAGGGGAAATGCCACCGGAATTTTGAAACTTGCCCTGGCTCCATCAAATCCCATGTATGCAAAATAAAAAAACAAGCCAAAAAGCCCCAAGAGGAGAATCATGGTAAACACCAGAATGCGGATCTGCCTAATCCTGTTTTTGTACATCAGGATGACGACCAGGTGCAGTACAATGATCATCAACAGGAAAACAACAAGGGGCCACCCATTGAACAGGGTTTCACCTCCAGCATGGATCCCTTTTATGTCAAATAAATAAATCTGATCCCCGGTGGTAATATCGGCCAGGGGTAACCAAAGCAGTAAACCCGTCAGTAAAAGGGAAACCAACAGAAAAACCGTCTGAATGCGTTGTATCATGGTTAATTTTTATGCAAAAATAATGTTTTTTCGCGATTACCCCGATGACGAGACGAAGCGGCTTTACCGGCCTACCCCTCCTTTGAGGAATTCCCCTGAACGAAAACCTCCTTCAGTTCATTGTCCCGGATATACCATAAATAGCCTTTGACATCGCGGTATCCGGCTTCAAAGAGCGTCCGGACATACCGTTCCACCTGCTTCCGGTGTGCTTCCGGCTTCAGATCGCCCGATTTGTAATCCACAACGATCGCCCGATCGCCTGAGATCATCATCCTGTCGGGACGGAGTGTCATCTCCTCTGTGAGCAAATCCGTTTCAGTAAAAACTTTGAATTTCCCCGCAAACCAGCTTTCAGCCAGAGGATGGCTGACCATTTCCCTGAGCCTGGACTCCGTGAAGGCAAGTTCACCAGGTTGGAGAACGCCAGCAGCAAGAGCCTTCCTGCAAACGGGTTCAATATCAGTTGCCTCTATGATATTCGATAAAACAGCATGGATGACCTTTCCTGTATTCTTCCTTGACTTCCCCTGCCCGGTGATCTCCAGGAAATCATCGCTTCCCGTCCGCAATTGCAAACGGTTTGAGAAATCGCTGAAATGCCACAAAACGGGATTTTCCGGCTCCTTACTCCTGGGCTCCGGCTCCTGTACTGGAA
>CAZLDP010000484.1:0-2662 GCA_964558145.1 uncultured Prolixibacteraceae bacterium
CTTTTCTTCTGAATCACCGGGGGGAATTGTCACGGTATTTGCTACTCTTCATACTCTTAAAACCGGGACCACAATCATAAGATCTTCAAATATGTGCACTCAACCCAGAACCGTTGTTCCTTATGCCTACTACGAAGTCACATCCGGGTGTATCGAAGAGCTCTCCATCTTTAAAGATGAACAGATGAAAATCTATTTCCTTGAGCAGCTCGCTATATCTCTTAAAACGTTCTCGTTTCGGTGTTTATCATGGTCGCTGATGGATGGCCACTATCACCTGGTTATCAAGTCCAGCGATGTCACAATCTCAAAATTCATGCAGCGGCTCAACTCGGTAATTGCCAAAAAGTACAATCAAAACCATAAGCGCAGAGGAACAGTATTTTCCAAACGTTTTTCATCTGTGATAATGCAGAAGAGAAAGAATCTTAAAAATGTTATCCGTTATGTGCATCTGAACCCTGTAAGGAGCGGAGACTGTACACTGGAGGAGCTTGATCAGTATAAGTGGAGTGGACACAAAGCTTTAGTGAACAACCAAACAGATGGTATTCTTGATTTCGAAGAGGTTTTCGATGAATTTGACACCACAGCAGACCCTGTAAAAGAATACAGCGATTACGTCAAATCTGCAGATTCTGATTGCGATGATGATGAGATTATCAGTAAGGTCAGATCTGCGAATCAGGGCAGCTGCAGTTTCTCAGATCCGGCATCATGGGTTATCGGAGATGAGAATTTTGTGAGAAAAGTTTTAGAGGAGAACAGAAACCGCAGGATCAGATTAGCGCTTCATGTACTGGAAAATGTTACTATCGATTCCTTAACGCAGAGGATATGTTCCTGCGCAGGCCTGAAAAAAGAGGATCTTCTCCGTCCGGGACGGCTCAATGAGGTTTCTACCGGACGGCAATTGTTAGCTTCGGTCGGAGTCTGCCATTTCGGGTTTTCCAACATCGATCTGGCAACTTATCTGGGAGTAAGTGGTTCTGCAGTGTCAAAGATGATTACAACAAGCAGCAGAATAGTTGGACTGGATTTGCTCAAAGAGATGGTTTGCTCGTAAAGGGCATACACCGGGTACAGCAGATTCCATTAAACGAGATTTATCCTCTTATCAATTGCTACTTCTTCAAGAGATGACCTTCACCTTCATTCACAATTAATCTTATTTGCCCTGCTGAAATTCTTGGATAAGAAAGATGATTTAATTTGATTAAACTACAATCATTGTGATATTTGGGATTTCAGGAATTTGTATACACTGGGGGAAGACTTTATTTGGTAGTGTATCTTTATTTCTGTAAATTTAATTTCTATTCTTTGAATTATCGGGAGTTGATTTTCTCCTAAGGATAGAAGACCTCCCCTAGAGCATTATTCTAGGGGAGAGGACGGCAGACAGTAGTTTCCTTTCTTAACGATTACACTTAAAAGAGAAAGGGGCTGATCTGTGGACGTCCAATCTGAATCTACATTTTTAACAGAGGTGGTGGGTATTCTTAATGAGCATGGCTTTGATGGTGTATCCCGTTGTGTTGAGATCCTGATCAATGAGGCTATGCGTATTGAAAGAAATAATGCACTGAAAGCCGGTCCTTATGAACGTAGTGAAAACCGGAAGGGTTATGCAAACGGATTTAAGCCAAAGACAGTCAGGAGCCGTATAGGAAACCTTACATTTGAAGTTCCGCAGGTTCGTGGCGATGTGTCATTTTATCCCTCTGCACTTGAACGTGGCATTCGAAGTGAGCGGGCACTCAAAGTTGCTATAGGAGAAATGTATGTTAATGGCATATCAACCAGAAGAGTCACTAAAGTTGTTGAGGAAATGCGTGGATTACAGATCAGTAGCAGCGATGTCAGCCGA
Source organism: uncultured Prolixibacteraceae bacterium (assembly GCA_964558145.1). Lineage (GTDB taxonomy): Bacteria > Bacteroidota > Bacteroidia > Bacteroidales > Prolixibacteraceae > UBA1413. The sequence goes on from CAZLDP010000484.1 coordinate 1,871, forward strand.
GCTTCGGCATTGCTTGATGATGAGCTGAATAAGTGGAGAAACAGACCTCTGGGAACAATAAAATACCTCATACTTGATGCCCGTTATGAAAAGGTACGAATTGACGGTTCTGTTGTTTCTGCTGCAGTTCTTATTGCTACCGGTGTGCAGCCTGATGGCCATCGCTCGGTACTGGGAGTCAGCGTCTCCCTTTCGGAAGCCGAAGTACATTGGCGTAGCTTTCTGACAAGCCTTATGGAGCGAGGTATGCATGGAGTAGTCTGTGTCACTGCCGATGATCACAGCGGCCTCACAGCAGCCCTGAATGCAGTTTTGCCAGGGGTAAAAAGGCAAAGGTGTCAATTTCATCTTCAGCAGAATGCCGGACATTATGTCCCTAAAGTAAGCATGCGGGAAGAAGTTGCCGCTTCGATACGAGCAGTGTTTAATGCACCGGATAAAACTGAAGCAAATCGGTTGTTGCAGCAAGCAATAGTTAAATACAAAAAGAAAGCTTCTCAATTGGCAGAATGGATGGATATCAATATTCCTCAAGGCCTGACTGTATTTGATTTGCCTGAAAAGGTCCGTAAAAAGCTAAGGACAACTAATGGTGTCGAACGGTTAAACAGAGAATTAGCCAGGAGGACAAAGATTGCTGGTTTGTTCCCTAATACCGATTCATTGTTGCGTTTATCATCTGCATTACTAATGGAAATCTCAGAGGAGTGGGAGACTGGTAAGGCTTATATAAAACTGTAACTAACAGGGGCTACTGTCATGTCAAATTTACAGAAAAATTGTTGCTTTATC
>CAZLDP010000485.1:0-2657 GCA_964558145.1 uncultured Prolixibacteraceae bacterium
TGCCTGAGCCAGGTACCTCCGGTGAAACCCCTGTAATTGGCGAGCATGCCATAGTTGAAATGTCTGAATCTGCCTTGTTGTACCAGAACCACCTGGGGTGAGAAATCGAAAGTTTTGCGCCAGGTGCCATGGACGTGTACCGGGATGCGTAATCCGGCATGGAGGGAATATTTCCGGAGCAATTTTCCCGAGGGGGCTGATTCGCTGTACCAGCTTTGGGAGGGTTGGGCAAGATGATGTGCCGCCAGACCCGCAAACAAATTTTCTCCAAAGACCATAACTCCGGTGGAGAAATCAGCGAAATGGTATTCAGGATCCGCAACGGGAGTTTCATTTGTGGCGGTATGATTACCGGAGTAGGGATCCACGTTGTCGGCAAATACCAGTCGGCCCCAGTCCAGCCGATTCTGCCGGAACCCCGCTCCCAGAGCCCCCGAGAAGCTCAGGTTGTCGGTAAGCCGGAAAATGGAGGTGTAAATCAGGTCTGCCTGGAGGGAGGAGAGGATTCCCGACGACTGCAAATCTCTGACCAGGTTCAGTCCGATGCCTCCCCGGAGTTTTTCCACCGGCATGTCGAAGGCCAAACTCTGCGTCACATACGCGTCGTGCAATCCATGCCACTGGTCGCGGTATTGCAGGTTGATGCGGGGTACCCCCAGCGTTCCGGCAAATGCAGGATTAAGATAGAGCGGATTGGAATAAAATTGTGAAAACTCCGGATCTTGGGCAAAGGATAACCATGCCAGGAAAAGGAGGAGGACGGTGGAAATCAGTTGACGGTATCGCAGAGCCAATTGTTTTACTTTAAATTTCAAAAATAGATAAAAATCACCTGAAAAAAATATATTTGTAACTTTGGCTTCTTGAGGGGCGGAAAAGTTGATACCCTGAATGTACAGGAGTTACGATCCGGATTTTAACATAAAAAACCCATTATATTTTAATCCTATGGAATTGAATGAATCATCGCGCCGGTTATTTCTGAAACAGGCTCTGGCGCTTTCAGCAATGGCTGCAGTGCCGGCAGTCATCACAAAGAGTGTGTCGGCAAATGGAATGCCCGGTATGAAACTTGCCTCTCCCGGGGAGCGGGTCAATCTGGCCTGTGTGGGGATCGGCAATCGCGGGGGTGAGATCATCAATGCCCTGTATGCCACTGGTCTGGCCAATATTGTGGCGCTTTGCGACGTGGATATGGGCGCTCCTCATACGCTTAAAATTCTGGAGAAATTTCCCGACGTACCCCGTTTTCAGGATTTTAGGAAGATGTTTGATACGATGGGCAACCAGATTGAGGCGGTATCGGTGGGTACACCCGATCATTCTCATTTTCCGGTTTGCATGATGGCCATGAGCCTGGGAAAACACGTGTATGTGGAGAAACCGATGGCCCGGACCTTCAACGAGATTGAACTGATGATGAAAGCGGCCAGAAAGTATAACGTGGTTACCCAGATGGGAAACCAGGGACATTCGGAAGCCAATTATTTCCAATTCAAGGCCTGGGTGGAAGCTGGAATTATCAAGGATGTGACTGCCATTACCGCCCATATGAATTCATCCCGGCGCTGGCACGGCTGGGACACCACCATCACCAAATTCCCCGACGGGCAACCGGTTCCTTCTACCCTTGACTGGGATACCTGGCTCATGGCCTGCCCGTATCACGATTACCACAAGGATTTTGTGAACGGTCAGTGGCGCTGTTGGTACAACTTCGGGCTGGGTGCCCTGGGTGACTGGGGAGCGCACATCATCGACACCGCCCATGAGTTCCTCGACCTGGGCCTTCCCGAGGAGATCACCCCGCTCAAACTCGAGGGGCATAATGCCTTCTTCTTTCCGCAATCCTCCACCATTTCCTTCAAATTTCCCCGGAGAAAACAGATGCCTCCCGTGGAGATTACCTGGTACGACGGTGTGAACAATATACCACAGGTTCCGGAAGGATATGGTGTTTCGGAACTCGACCCGAACATCCCCCCGGCAAGCAACGGAAAAATTCAGCCTGCAAAACTGAATCCCGGGAAAATCATATACAGTAAAAATCTGATTTTCAAGGGTGGATCGCACGGCAGCACGCTTTCGATTATCCCCCCTGAAAAGGCAAAGGATATGGAGTCCCAACTTCCGGAGGTGCCCGCTTCGACATCGAACCACTTCAAAAACTTCCTGTTGGCCTGTAAAGGGCTGGAGAAGACCCGGTCGCCGTTTGAACTGGCGGGACCGCTGAGTCAGGTCTTTTCGCTGGGAGTGTTGGCGCAGCGGTTGAACCATCCCCTTCGCTTTGACCGTGAAACAAAACAGATTACCAACGATAAACTGGCCAATGACCTTCTGGTGGGTCCCCCTCCCAGAAAAGGGTGGGAGGCCTTTTATAAGGTGTGAACCTAAAAAAAGAGGCTGTCTCAAAAGGACAGCCTCTTTTTTAATACCGGTTTTCCGGGAATCATTTCTTTTTCGTGGCGGCAATCACTCCTCTGAAATACCCGATCGACTCTGAAATTCCCATAAAGGGGTTGGTCATCTCCTTTTCGTGTTCCAGGCTACAGACACCTGTGTATCCCACTTTCCTCAACATTTTTATAAATGCGGGAATGTCAATAACTCCCCGTCCGATTTCGAGGGAATAACCTAATTTTGTTGTTCCTGTTACA
>CAZLDP010000486.1:0-2654 GCA_964558145.1 uncultured Prolixibacteraceae bacterium
GATCCCCGTCATCAGGACTTTCCAAAAAAAACGTTTCCGTATTGTGGTATTCATCAAATTGCTTTAAATAAGAATTTCAGATAAGGTACTTCAGACACAAGGAATAGGCACTAAGGCATACCACAAAGGCTGTTGCGGACTTTTTCAAATGAAGCATGACAGGTACACTTCCGGCAGCAGGTTATAGTTTCAGGCTTTCATCAGTGAACAGGTTTCCGCAAAGACTCACGCAAAACAAATGTATGAAAATATCGAAAAATTGCAATCGTTTGTGTATTTTTTTTACATCGTTTTTCCGTGGGGAAAAAGTAAGGCAAAAAGAAGCCAGCCCACTGATAAAGCAGAAATCATGTTAACCTGGATGCCGGTTGATGTCAGAAGTTCAAAATGAGACGTTTACAATTACAGGGGGAAACCACCTCCCTGTCAATCAACCGATTGTTTGACAATTAAAATTTCATTTCTCCCATCCCATCTGAGGCAGTCCCTGGAAAAAAGTTACGTTTCCGCCTTTTCTTTTCATGCGATTTCAGGGACCATCCCCTTCTTTCTTGTGGAGTCCCTGATGATCAAATCGTTGCGGATCACGATGGTCTCCGTGGAGATATCATGCTGTGGCTCCTCAATCTGCCGGATCACCAACCGGGCGGCTGCCTGCCCCATTTCAAACGCATGGTCATCGATGGTGGTCAGCGCTGGATCGATAATCAGCGAGGTAGGCGTATTGCTAAAACCAACTACTGCCATGTCACCGGGAACCGTGAGCCCCTTCCGCTTGACCGTCTGAATCAAACTGATGGCGCTGGTATCGTTGGAACAAAAAACCCCATTGGGCCGGTTGGCCAGGGAGATGAATTTCATCGCCGCATTCTCCCCCTCCTGCATACTCAGATCCTCGGTAAAATAGACCAACGTGTTGTCGGGTTCAATCTGATGTTTTTGGAGCGCGGCACGGTACCCTTCTAACCGGTCACGAAAAATCGCAATCCGCTGGTTCCCCGCAATGTGCGCAATCCTTCGGCACCCCACTGACAACAGGTGCTCAGTGGCCTTCATCGCTGCTGAAAAATCATCGATCACCACCTTGTGGGTCTCAATCTCGTTGCAAACCCGGTCGAAAAAAACAAGCGGAATGTTGTTCTTTTTAAAAATAGTGAGATGGTCATAGTTGTTGGTCTCCAGGGCCAGACAGGCAATTACCCCGTCGGCCTGACTGGCCAGTACCATCCTTGCGTTTTCCTTTTCGCGTTCGTAGGAGTTATTCGACTGGAAGATGTTTACAAAATAACCTGCTTTGCTGGCCACCTCTTCAATACCGCTGATGGCCGACGACTGAAAATAACGGTCGATGCGCGGAATGATCACTCCAATGATATTGGTTTTGTTCCGTCTGAGGTTCGAGGCCACTGTATTCGGATAATAACCCAGTTTTTTCGCCAGTTTTTGAACTTCAGAGGTGGTCTTCTTTCCTATACTTGGATGATTCATCAGGGCCCTAGAAATCGTGGATGGGGAGACATTCAACTGTTTCGCCATCTCCTTAATCGTGATTTTTGGTTTGCGCATGGTTCAATTCCAGAAAAGCTGTGCAGTACTTGAATCAATTAAGCCTACAAAGTAACAAGAAAAAACGATTATCTGAACGAACTGTCCGGAACTTTAATCACTGCAATGAATTAGCTCCGGTATCTATTCTCGGGTTATCGCTTCAACAAGGTTTCATAATGGAGCGACTCCCTGAAAATGCCGCCACCCTCCCGGAAATAGTCGGCGTTGGTCCGGTAAACCCCCTTCTCTACCTCAATCCAGGGCGCCTTGGGATCGGGCAGGTATTGCTTCATCTTCTCCCAGTTCCGGTAATTCTGGTGTCCGTTGCTTTCGACCAATCCCAGATTTCCAAGGCCGGGAAAGGTACTTAGTCGCGCAGCCATATTTTTGTTCCATTCCACAAGGACAGGATTCACCGTAAGGTCGGCACAGAAGCAGGGAACGTTCCGTTCCGAAGCTGCCCTGGCAATTTTAAGACTCATGCTCAGGGTTTTCGCGATGGGCTTAAGCGCCACGGCACGGTAACCCATGTCAATCCGTTTCAGCGTATCAGTATCGGTATGGGCGGTTTCATCCGCCGTGAGCCTCACGGGTATTGACGACACGTCGATTTCCATCTCTTCTGGGAAGGGCTCCTCCACCATAGCAATCTGGTCAAATGCACCTATGTTCTCCGCGTGGGCAAGAAATTTCAGAAAGGTCTCCTTATCCTGGTACCTCCCGTTGGCATCAAAATAATAAGGCAGTTTTCCATCGGAAGTATACGGAGTTCGGAGGTCTTTCATCACCCGGTGCAGATCTGACAACCTCTCCATGTCTTTCCGCACCATCTCTTCCTGGGTTCCGGGCTGCCCGATTTTGATCTTCATGAAGAAATATCCCTCCTCCACAGCCTGTTTAACCTGTGAGGGGGGCGTATCGTAAGAGATCAGGGGGATTGCGGCAATCTTTTCGTGCCGCTCGGAGAGCACTGGCCGGTATATGGGAGGGATCATCCGGTCAAAGGAGGTGATCCCGCAAGTTTTCGCCATCAGCAACCAGACCGCATTGTCCACGGGTACCAGTGCATTCAGGATGAAAGTTTTGCGCAGGTTGTTTCTGCCGGG
>CAZLDP010000487.1:0-2654 GCA_964558145.1 uncultured Prolixibacteraceae bacterium
GCTCTGCTTGTTGCTCTCTTCCTGAAGGATAGAGGCCAGGGTGACCACCTCCACCGGAGACATACCCAGGTTTTCCGCTTTTTTCAGCCGTTCCTCATTCCAGAAAATTTCATACTCCCGCTTCATCCGGTCGGCAAACTGACGGGCCGAAGTGGTCCAATAGATTTCATAGGTGTTGGGAATAAACATGGCCGGAAAGGTTTCGGGCGTGAAACCATACTCTCCGACCGACTCCGGATCAAAGAGCTGCAGAATGGAAAGGGAATCCGCTTCGATAGACCGGCTGACTACCCCTGCCAGTTGCTCCTTGGTGCGGATATTGTTGAATACAAGGTTGACAGGCTCCTGAAGTCCCGACCGGAGGATATTGGCCACCTGGTTGGCATTCATCCCCTCCCTGAGGTGATATCGTCCGGGTTTGATAAATTCACAGCATTTCTTCTTCCGGGCCACCCACCTGAATGCACGGATATTGCGCATTACCCCGTTAGTTTCCAGAGAGTCTATCACCATGTCGTAAGAGGTCTTTCCCGTGATATACAATACATAATCCTTTTGTACATTCTCCCTGAAAATGTAGGTAAAAAGCTGATAAGCCTTCAGTCCGGCCACAATTAATGCTAAAACGAATAAACGCTTAATCCATTTCCCAGTTCGGGGAGAAAGCAACAACCTGTTTTTGTATTCAATTGCCATAGGTTATTTTTGAACAAATATAGGATCTTTTTGATTCGGAATCAGTTCCTCCATTCAGGGTAAGCCTCCATCGCTCTCCCGATTGAATCATATTTTTTCTAATTTTGCGTGCTGAACTTTATTTCAGACTCAATATGCTGCAGGTCCAACTTTCCGACAATATCTGGTTCATGGGTTTCAACGATCGCAGAACCCATCTTTTTGAAAATATCTGGCCCATTCCGCATGGAATCAGTTACAATTCGTACCTGATTGTGGATGAAAAAGTAGCGCTGATCGATACGGTCGAACGCCAGTTCATCGACGACTACCTCGACCAAATCGATAACCTGCTGAACGGCCGGAAGGTCGATTACCTGGTGATCAACCACATGGAACCTGACCATTCCGGAGCATTGAAAGCCATCCTCGGAAAATATCCGGAGGTTACTCTGGTGGGAAATAAAAAGACTTTTCAGTTGGTTGAAAGCTATTATACGGAGCCGCGCAAGATCAGGGAGGTATACGACGACGACGTGCTCGAACTGGGCAGCCACACCCTGAAATTCAGGACCGTGCCCATGGTGCACTGGCCAGAGACAATGGTCAGTTACGAGGTCACCCAAAAGATCCTCTTTTCGGGCGATGCTTTTGGAAGCTATGGCACCCTCGACGGAGGCATTTTTGACGACGAGATCAACCTCGAATTTTACGAAGTGGAGGTCATGCGCTATTTTACCAACATAGTCGGGAAATATTGCGCCCATACGCAGCGAGCAATCAAAAAACTATCCGACCTGGAGATAGGGATGATTGCCGCCACCCATGGACCCGTTTGGCGTACCGACCTCTCCTGGGTTCTCAACCGGTACAACAAGTGGAGTTCGTACGATATGGAACAGGGAGTGGTCATTGTGTATGGATCGATGTACGGCAACACCCAGAAAATGGCCGAGGTCATTGCCCGCAGGATCGCAGAGAGGGGCATCAAAAACATCAGGGTCTACGACGCTTCTAAAACTCACTCTTCCTATATCATCAACGACATTTTCAAATTCCGGGGGTTCATTGTCGGCAGTTGCGCCTATAACAATGCCCTCTTCCCCAATGTAGAAACGCTGATTTCCACTATTGAACACATGGGAATCAAGGACCACTACCTGGGGATTTTCGGCAATTACTCGTGGAATGGCGGGGGTGTGAAAAACCTGATGGAATTTGCCGGCAAGGTGAAGTGGGATTTGGTATACCAGCCTGTTGAAGAAAAGGGAGCCTTGAAAATTGACACCAGGGAGGAATTGCTCCGGCTGGCCGACGCCATGGCGGACAAGTTTAAATAAGATCATTTGGCTGCGGCGTTTTTGATCTCCTTTAAACCCTCCAATCTTCCGGCTTCATTATTATTCCCATTCATTTAAAGCTAATAACTTTCAATGACGTGGATAGCATCAATGAACATGTTTGATTTGCTGTTAAAGAAGTTCCGCAAAATCGAGCTTTCCTTCCGACCGGGAGGCATCGACCAGCCGTTTACCCTCGCAGATCAGGGAGCGGGCTTTGTGTTTGCTGATCAGGGCATAGTCGTGGGTGGCCATTAGCACCGTTTTACCTGAACGGTTCAGCGCCTGAAGCAGGCCCAGGATCTGTTCCGAAGTTTCCGGATCGAGGTTTCCGGTAGGTTCATCAGCCAGAATCAGCGGAGGGTCGTTGAGAATAGCCCGTGCAATCACCACCCTTTGCTGTTCTCCCCCCGACAACCGATGGGGCATTTTAACCAGACACTTTTCCATGTCGACCTGCTCCAGCACCTGGTGAATCCTTTCGGTGATGGCTTTGGAGTCTTTCCACCCGGTGGCCTTCAGTACGAATTCGAGATTGGCCTTTACGTTCCGGTCGTTCAGCAGCCTGAAATCCTGAAAAACAACCCCAAGTTTCCGTCGCAACATCGGAATGTCGCGTTTCTTCAGCGCATGCAAGGG
>CAZLDP010000488.1:0-2650 GCA_964558145.1 uncultured Prolixibacteraceae bacterium
GGTGAATGGAAAGAAGATGACCGGGATTTTCTTGTTTCGGTTTTGGAAAACGCTGCAGTTGCTCCCGTAGCCGGTCCGGTATGGGTAACAGCCCTAACCATCAGTTTGCTCCGTTATTTCGACGATGCCAAGCTGGAACTGCTCCTCGATCTGTATGAAGCCCACCGCGACCGTCCGGTGATCAGTCAGCGGTGCCTCACAGGCTTCCTGATCGGCTGTTTTTTTTATGCGCCCATGCTGGAATTTTATCCGGCGGTTATGACCCGTTTTGAAATGATGAACGAGGATCCTGCCTTTTACCGGCAGGTGGAGCGAATCATCCTTCAATTGCTGGGAAGCAGGGAAACAGAAAAGATAAAGCAAAAAATCCAGGAAGAGATTATTCCGGAGATGATCCGTATTTCTCCAAATATCCGGAACAAATTCAATATCGATTACCTGATGAAACCGGACTCGGACGACGACCGGAATCCGGAGTGGACCTCCCTTTTCAACGAATCACCCGGACTGATGGATAAAATGGAGGAGATGGCCCGGATGCAAAGCGAGGGGGCCGACGTATTTTTAGCATCTTTTGGGATGTTCAAAACATTTCCCTTTTTCCATGAATTGGTTAACTGGTTTGTGCCCTTCTTCCCCGGTCATCCTGAGATGCCTCTCCGGCAGGCCGGAGATCCGGATAATACGGCTTCACGGATCATTCAGGCCCTGTTACAGTCGCCCATGCTCTGCAACTCCGATAAATATTCGTTTGCCATGATGCTTCAAAGCATTACCGGGGAAGCCCGCTCCATGATGGCTGATTTTCTGCGGGCAGAAATGGAGCAATCGGAGGAGGTGATCAAGGAGGAGGTGATGCTCTCTCCCGACCGGCAAGAGGGCATCGTATCGAATCGCTACATTCAGGATCTCTACCGTTTCTTCCGGCTTTTCCCTTTCAATCATGGGCTGGTGGATGTGTTCAGCCTGAAATTCAATTTTCATAACCTGCCCCTTTTCAGGGGTATTTTGGAAGAGCATCCTTCCCTGGCTGAAAAGCCGGCTGAGTTTTATTTTGAGAAGGGTTATTATGACGAGGCCTTAGGGATTTTTATGCTGTCGGAAGAAAAGAGTGGGGAAGTACTTCAGAAAGCCGCCTATTCCTGCCAGAAGCTGGGTCGCTATGCGGAAGCCCTTTCCCTGTATCAAAAAGCGGAGCTGTATGAGGTGAATAAAATTTGGAATCTCAAAAAAATAGCTTTGTGTTACCGCAACCTGAAGCTTCCGGAAGAAGCCCTGAAAGTGTACAAGACCCTCGATTCCCTGGAACCCGACAGTCCGGGTATTCTCTATGCGATGGGCTACTGCCAGAGTGAGACCGGCAAAGTCCAGGAGGCGCTGAACACCTTCTTTAAAATAGAATATCTGTCACCCGGTAATAAAAAGGTATGGCGTCCCATTGCCTGGTGCTCTTTTTTAGCCGGGAAAACCGCGCAGGCTGAGAAATACTACCACAAGCTGATGGAAGAGCAGCCCGACAAGTACGATCTGCTGAACATGGGACATGTACAATGGGTAGCAGGGAAAAGAGAGTCGGCCCTGGAATATTACCTCCTTTCCATCCGTACGGGCGGTTTTCAGGAGGCCGAATTCATGACCGTCTTTGAGGAAGACCTTCATTTCCTGCTGGAACGCGGCATCGACCCCCTTGAACTCCCCATCCTCTTAGATCAGCTCCGCTATCTATTGGAGGCATAGTACTTTAATGTCAAAGGATTGTTGTTATTTGGCTCGAACCTGAACTATTTTCCCAAAACCTTACTCAAAACCTAATATTGGTTTGTGTTTTTCTGATATTTTTTGGGCGTTATACCAAAATGGTTTTTAAAAGATTTTGAAAAATATGAATAAGAACTAAAACCAGTATTAATAGAAATATCATTAAGTGAACAGGAACCTTCCTGAATCATCTCAGCCGCTTTTTTTAATCTGAAATTACGTAAGAAATCGATTGGGTTCATATCCATTAATCCTTTCATTTTTCTGTAGAAACTAGCTCTGCTAAGCCCAAGGTCTTTTGCCAGATAATCAATATTGATATCAGGATTGGAAAGATTTTCTTCAAGTACGATGATTAGTTTGTTCATCATTTTTTGATCATATTCGCTCAATTTGACAGGGATGGGAATGTGTTCCTGCGCTTTTACTTGAGGTGTGGAATAATAAAGCCGTAGTTTATCACGGGCATTAAACAGATTCTTGATCGTAAGCAATAGATAATCTACATAAAAAGGTTTACAGATATATATATCTGCCCCGATTTCCAAACCCTCTATCTGGTCTTGGGGGGTGCTTTTTGCAGTGAGTAGAATAACAGGGATATGACTGAACTCAGGATGTGATTTAATTTTTCCGCATAACTGGTATCCCGATAATCCGGGCATTACCACATCGCTGAGTACTAAATCCGGCATTTTGTTTTTAACAATTTCCCAACCTTCATCACCGTCGGTCGCTTCCAGCACCTGATAGTGTGGGATCAATATTTTTTTAATAAATTCCAGAAGTTCCGTGTTATCCTCAACGACCAAAACGGTATACTGCTTTTTAATTTGGTTTTCACGATCCGGAGTAATGAGCTCATTATTTTCATCAGTTTGGATGATGTCGC
>CAZLDP010000489.1:0-2647 GCA_964558145.1 uncultured Prolixibacteraceae bacterium
ACATTAGACTCAACGCATCAACAAATGCAATCATCCAGGCTGTCGCCAACGATCCCGTTATCAGCTCAACAACGGCTGCATGCGGCAACCTTACCATTGAATCTGGCGCTGTTTTAACCATCGGTGCCGGCGGAGCGTTAACTGTTGGCGGCACTATTACCAACAATGCAGGAGCTTCGGGCTTGGTAATTAAATCCATCTCCCAAGGGGCCACAGGTACAGGATCGTTGATTACCTCCTCGTCAGTTGCCGCAACGGTTGAGCGGTATATGTCGGAAGATGTGTGGCACATTGTTTCTTCTCCGGTATCCAATCAAAGTATATCCGGGTTCCTTACAAATACTGGAAATCCCATTACTTCGTACGGAGATCCTTACAACAACTACGACATGATCCAGTACAATGAAAACAGTGATGACTGGAGCGACTATTTTACCGCTACCACTCCCGGAGGTAATATGGGGATTGCAAAGGGGTACAGTGTCGTTCCACTAAATAATGCTGCCGCTCACTTTTCAGGTACCCTGAATGCCGGTAGTCCGACGATCAGCATTACACGGGTTAACCAAGGCTGGAACTGCATTGGGAATCCTTACCCCACGGCCATTTCAGTCAACAGTTTTTTTACCGATAATTCGAATGCCAATGGTAATTTGATAGATAATAATTATAAGGCATTGTACCTTTGGGATGAAGGCGCCGGATACAGTGGCACTACATTCGAATACATAGCCCTTAGCAATGCGACAGTTAACCTTCCCTGGATAGGCGACAAGATTGCTCAGACTCAGGTTGCTTTAGGGCAGGGTTTTATAATTCGAAAAGCCACCTCAGGGAGTGCAAATATTACCTTTACTCCTTCCATGAAAGTGATCCCCACCGATGCCGTCTTCAAGAATGCAGTTATCCCCTGGCCGGCTATGCAACTTTTTGTCTCTCCCAAAAACGGTGATTTGAAGAGTTCGACCATAGTGGCCATTAACGACCAGATGACCAAAGGACTTGATCCGGGTTACGACGTGGGAATGCTGAAAGCCAACCCGAAGTTTGCTCTCTACACAAGATTGGTCGAGGGTGATAAAGGAGTCGATTTTACCACCCAATGCCTTCCGGTCAGTGCGGATTATGAACAGAACCCTTATCGCATACCAGTCGGGCTTGATTTTGAAGAGGGGGGCGAAATAACTTTTACGGCAAGGTTTGCCGGTTTACCGCAAGGTACACCGGTTTACCTGGAAGATAAACTGTTGCAGAAAACCGTTAACATTGCTCAGGAAGGAGCCGGCTATTCCACCATAGTGGCAGCCGGAACCAAAGGCATCGGTCGGTTTTATCTGCACGGCAGTTCCCAACTGGTGACCTCCATCAATCAGTTACCTGTAAATGAATATCTGGTGTATATCATCGGAAAAGCCATCGTGGTTAACGGAGATTTCAGTCCCGATACACGCCTCGTACTCTTCTCCGTTGATGGCCGTATTCTATATGACGGCAAGGCCGGAAGCATAAATCAGTGCCATATCGATGCGAATCATTTACCTTCAGGTGTTTACCTGCTCAGCATCACTGACAACGGGCAGCGCCAGACTAAGAAAATTGTTCTTGGACAGAATTAACCTATACACCAACTGAATAAAAATGAAGAAGATGAAAAGCAATAATGACAATAGGATACCGGCTGATAACAATAAGATTACCCGCAAGGAGGCGCTCAAAAAGGCAGGTTTTTTAGCACTCACCACCGCCACCATGATGGTGCTGCTGCAAACCCCGGCAAAAGCAAAGCCGTCAATACCCGATAAAATGCCTAAGCATGGACGCCCTTCCAGACCCTACCCGGATGATGGTAAGTAATTGTTAATGATAGAGTCATGCAACTCCCAGTTGCCATTTGAAAATATCAGGAACAATCAGGGTTTGACTTTTGTGTCAAACCCTGATTGTTTTTTATGTACTTTTAGCAAAAGAATAATCTTAACACATTGTATGGATCAGAAGAAAACACCTGTCGTTATCCGGAAAGTCGGCGACAGCCATGCGGTCTGGTTTTCAGCATCGCAATCTTTTGTCCTTTTTGAAGATCCTGCATGGGATGTTTTCAGGCTTCGTGCCATTGATACGAACATCACTGATATTATTAAATACATTCATCTCAAATACGGTGGTTCAAAGAAAAATGTCAGTAAGTTCGCTAATGATGTGATCGCCGGGATAGATAAGTTTACTGATCCTGAAAACAGGCCATACAAACCTCCGGAGAGCGGTCAATACCTCAACCGGGGATCTGAAAATGTATATTCCAAAAAAAGTTATGAGATTCAGGGCAGGTCTTATACTTTCCTTTATGACCAGGAGCTGCTTTACCAATGTTTTCATCCTTTGCTTGCTGGTTTTGATAAGAAAGGCAGAATTCATGCTGATGGAATTTTCAGACTTTCCCTTCAGCAAGGATTGTTTGTATTCAGGTACAACGGGAAAATTGCAGAGGTTTTCCGTGAGTCGGAGCTTCCCTACCTGAAAGGGGCGGTTTTTCAGAAACTCCTCAGTTTGATACATAACGTTCGTTACGACGGCTGGATGATGACCTTCCACGCATCGGGCGTCACCGACGGGAAATCCGTCGTTCTATTTTCTGCCGGAGCTGGAC
>CAZLDP010000490.1:0-2642 GCA_964558145.1 uncultured Prolixibacteraceae bacterium
GGTGTATACTATGTTAAATATAACAAACACGACGAGCATATTAAAACTTATAAACTTGTTGATAATTCAAAAAAAATTGAGCCGCTAATATACTTACATAATGATAAACTTATCGTGCCGATCAATAACTTAGAAGATACTTCCAATCCATCATTAGTAATTATTAATGAAAGTCTATTATAGCAACAATCTGCTATATTTTTTATTCAGTGCTATAAACGATACGGGCAATACAAAATTGACGGCAAACACGAGTGCAGTGTTTCCGGTAGCAACAATCTATCAGTGTTATTACTTTTAACTATTACCCCCACGTTTAAAACTTTTCGTATGAAGACAGGTTGGCTTTACGTGTTGTTATTTTTCCTCCTTTTTCTCTCTTGCAGTCCGAAAATGGGTGAGGTTCACATTCCCGGTGATGTGGAGGAGGCATTGGTTTTGGCAGAAGAGAATCGCGAAGAGTTGGAGAAGGTGATTTCCCACTTTTCCAAGCATGAAGAAGATTCACTTAAACTAAGATCCGCCCTTTTCCTGATAAGCAATATGCCTTTACATTCGTCTGTGTTGATGAAAAACAAAAGTACCAACTTGATGCCCTACATCAAAATGGCAGATAAAAAGCTGTTCGAGATTTTCAAAGATCAACGTCAGGACTCTTTACAATCGGAATCATTCCTTGATGAAGTCGATAAGATAAAAGATTTCGTGCAGGCTAAAATGGCGCGAGTGAACTTTAAAGAGAAGATTGTTTACTACGGCCCCATCAGCGATGTGAAGGTATTTGATGCCCGTTTTTTAATCGAGCACATCGAGCATGCATTCACGTTAAGGGAATTACCCATGGTTAGTCAATTGTCGTTTCAAGATTTTTGTGACTATATTCTGCCCTATCGATTAATCGACCAAAAAGTCATCACCCAAACGGGCAAGGATTACCACGCCATATTTTATAAGTATTTGAAAACAAGCGCTAATGACGAGGCAGAGATCATGGACGCGTTGGAGCGTTTTAAGCTTGTCATCAGTTATTTTCGCAGGATATTGGGGGATTATCCATACAGCAAGTACTTGGGGTTTGAAGAGCTTTTTTTCAACTCGCCCTCATATGATTGTTATGATATGGTGAACACGCAGGGACTGATTCTCAATGCCTGCGGTATCCCTGCAAAAGCATGTATTAACCTATCTTTTAAGAACAGGTCCGGGTCGCACGCGTTTATATCACTTCCGGAAAGATACGCGAACGTGGGAGGTTTTATCCCCCAGGACTACGTCAAGAAAGAAAAAAGTCAATATTTTCCCGGTTACGCTTATAGAACCAACTTCTACCGCTTGTATTTTTCACGTCAGCCTAACAATCCCAAGATGTTGGTTCGTGACTCTATGGAGACCGTGCCCAATGAATTGGACAATGTCCGTATTGAAGAGGTGAGCAAAGCGTGGTGTCCCGTTGATTCTTTCAGGTTACCTTTCACGGTAGAGACCGGGAACAAGTTGGCTTACCTGGCCTCGTTCAGCGTGGACAGGGGTATTATGTGTATAACCTGGGGGATAATAAACAGGGAGGAAAATTTTGTCGAATTTACCAACGGGTTACCCAATACCCTCTACTTCCCGGTATACATGGAGGGTAATGAAATGAAAATGTTTGGTCGTCCCTTTTACTATCGAGGCAATAAACCGTTGGACTCTACATTCGTATACTTGAACGAGGAAGTAAAGGTGTTGGATTCCGTGCATGTAACGCGGAAATATCCCATTAAGGAGGTCTCCATTAGCAGGGCGAGGAAACTGGTTGGTTTTACAGTTGTTGCTTCAGATAACAAGGAGTTCGATGATCCGGACACCTTGTACACCATTACAGAGCCACCGGCTATACATTTTCAAGACATGGATTTAAACAATACTAGAGAGTACAAGTATTATAAAATTAATTCCACACCCGAAATACCGTATATCACCATTACTGAAATCGAGTACTTGACCAAAAAGGAGTATGGTTACGAGAATACCGCGCCCCCGGTTCCCCTTCCGGTTTTCGAGTATGATGATTTGATAAGGAATAGGGAGAAAGAGTCGTTGGTAAAGATTGTCGATACGTGTATCAATTCAAAATATGCTGAATATGACGGCAACGTGCTAACTGCCCGCGCCGGCGTCAAGGAGATTATCTTGCAATTGTCCAAGCCACAACGAATCGACGTCATTCGTTTTTCTCCTATGAATGCCCATAACGGTGTGTACCCGGGTAACGTGTACACCCTCTTCGTTTGGGGAAATGACCGGTGGGTAGCCGTTGGCAAACCCATTAGGGCTCAATATAACTATCTTTTATTCAAGGAACTCAAGACCAACACTCTTTACTGGTTAAAAAATCATTCAGAAGGCAGGGAAGAGTTGCCTTTTATCCTGGATGAAAAAGGCAAACAAAAATTCTTGTACTTTGATGTTAAGTAATACTTTCAAGGCGCCGGTCTATTGTTATATAACTTATTATTAAAGACACTTCTCATCTTCTGAATATTTCAATTCATAATGGTCATCCCCCTTTTTCGTGACCACGCTGAATACACAGTTCACCTCTTTAAGGTAACTCCTTAGCTTGTTCATCGTGCTCATTAAATTTTGATCGGCCGTATAGC